>NZ_VPBZ01000011.1:0-134309 GCF_013418475.1 Acinetobacter sp. YH12140 | reverse complement strand
TCTTAGCGCTGATGGTAGTGTGGGGTTACCCATGTGAGAGTAAGTCATCGCCAGCTCATTATTCGAAACACCCCCTGATACGTCAGGGGGTGTTTTTTTTATGTGCGGGGAAAAAGGGAAAGGAAAAAGATAGAGGGGGATACGGAAATTAAGCGTTGGATATCCAACGCTATAAGTTTACATAGAATGATAAAATTATCTTAACTGACGTCGTGCATGCTTTAATGCTGTTCTTAACCCTTCTTCTAAAGTTGGATGATAGAAAGGTTTATCCAAAATTTCATGTATGCTTAGTTCTTCTGAAATCATCCAAGCTAGCAAATGTGCTAAATGTTCAGCTTCTGCACAGAATAGCTCAGCTCCTAATAGTGTATGGTTAATTGTATCCACATATACTTCGGCAGCCCCTTTATTTTTAGCAGCAACAATCGCACGCCCTTGTCTTTCGTAAGAAACGAAACCAATGACGAATTCTGTGTTTTTATCTTGTAGTTGCTTATAGCCTTGACCAATAGTTGCCATTTGTGGTGTAGAAAATAAGATGCCTAAAGGGGGTAGCGTCTTGATGGATTTAATTTGTGGAAAGTTTAAACAGTTTTGTACTGTAAATTTACCTTCATGAGCTGCTTCGTGTTGGATAGGGGTATTGGTATGTGCATCACCGACTATAAAAATTGGATAATCAGCTAGTTGCTTTGTATCCGGATTGATCGGTAAATTTTTAATATCTTTAAATTCTGCACTTATACGTTCTAAACCTAAGGTATTTAATAATGTACGTCTGCCAGTTGCAGCTAAAACATAGTCAACTTGTAACGACTTTTGTAAGTTTTCTTCAGTATAGGTTAAATGAACTAGATCGCCTTCAAGAGAGTAATGTTCAGGTAAAATTTCAAACTTTAGCTTTAATTCTTTACTTAACTCTTCCTGTGCGAGCTTTTGTAATATGGGGCTAGTCAATGAGCCAATTTTTCGACTACGTGCAAAAACAGTAGTGTTTACATTGAGGCGTGTTAAAGCCTGAGCCAATTCTAAAGCGATCACGCCACTTCCAATAACTGCGACAGATTTTGGTAGTTGTTCTAATTCGAATATCTGATCGGACGTAATTAATTTATCGCCTAATATTTGTTTTTGTTCTGTATCTATAGCAGGCGTTGTACCTACTGCAAGGATAAATGATTTGGCTTGAAATGTTTGACTATTTACTTGAATGGTATTGGAATCAATAAATTCAGCTTTTCCTGATATTTTATGTTGGTTTGGCCAACTTTCAACATCTTTTAAAGTGGCTCGTGTAAAACGATCACGTAAGGTTTGAACATGTTGCATGACTCTAGAGGTATCAATTTCACTTTTGACATCAAGGCCTAAATTATCTGCATGTCCAATTTCGTGCATACGGTTGGCAGTAGAGATAAGTATTTTACTTGGCATGCAACCGACCCGTGCACAGGTGGTGTCCCAAGGACCATCATTAATGATAAGAATATTCTGTGTTTTTTTTATCGCTTCTTTATAAGCTGATATACCTGCAGTTCCAGCGCCAATAATAATGATATCGTACATATAGACTCCTATTTATAGAGAATTTACCACAACAAACATTTGTCTTCCTTTTATTTACATAAAGCTATAACTATGGTTACATAGCACCCAATAAATATTTATAACAACTCTATATACATTGAGGGTTCTAGGGGAAATTCATGCTAAATAAACAAACGTCATTGAAGCTTTCTGCGATTGCACTATCTATTTTACTTGCAAGTTGTGGTGGAGGCGGCAGCGATGGCTATTTTAACCAAGGCGATACTGTAAATAACGGAAATGGAAATGGAAATAATAGTAACAATGGTGGTGATACTACTACTCCCCCTGTAGAAGAAACAAAAGATTTGTATGCAAACTTTAAAGCATCAAAAACTGCTATGTTGTTATCAGGTGATACGATCGTTTTAACTGTACAAGTTCTAGATTCTGAAACAGGTGGTGCTGCTGAAAATGAACCTGTTACATTACAATTAGTGAATGCTAAAGATTTAGGAGTATCTATCGATGGTAGTGCGGATCAAACAACGGATGCAAATGGATATGTCATTTACACGATTAAACTGGGTGCTTCTACAAATACATCACTATTAACAAACGGTATTTCTATTAATTTATTAAATGCTGAAAAGAAAAAAATATCTGATACATATGTAAGTGTAGTTGAAAGCGAAGCTGAGAAACCATTATATGATTTAGCTATTCAAACGAATAAGAATTTACTTTCTGTAAAAGGTGATACGGCAACGATTACAGTTAAAGCTTTGGATACCAATGGTGGTTCTTTGGCTGGTAAATCAGTAACACTCAGTATTTTAGATTATGCAAATAATCGTGTTTCAATTGATGGTTCTTCAACACTAATTACCGATAATCTTGGTAATGCAGTATTTACTATACGTTTGCCTTTAGCGACTGGGCAACTGGCTACATCTTTAATTAATAATGGTATTAATTTTGAAGCGATAATTGTAGACCCCAATAACAATAAAGTGGTTAAGCCGATTAAACTGGATGTGATTGCCGGTGATACGTTAGTTCCTGTAGGTAATATTACTTTTGGTAATGCTGGTGTACTAAGTACTAATTCAGAAAAAACTTTCTATACTGAGGATATTTCTGCACAAGTTGTTGATATTGACGGTAAGCCTTTATCAAATCAAAAAGTGACGATGTCTATTAATATTATCTCTGGTGCAATTGGTCGTTACGTTCAAAATTCTGAGCTTGAAAAAATAAGATCTACAGATCTTTTGAATATAGATGTTAATAAAATTAAGCCTTTAAATACTAAAGTTAATCAACTCAATATTGATATTCAATCTTTAGAAGGTGATTTGAGCTTAATTGATGATAGCGATCTGAATGCAAAAGAGAACAAAGCAAAATTACAAGCAGAAATTAATGCAAAAAAAATAGATTTGTCAAAAGCACAAAATGATATCGTTGAACTTGAATCTAATAAATCTTTAATTGCACGCTATGAAATTGAACCAAGAACGTACTTGTTATGTTCGGCAGTGACAAATCCGACTACTTCATCGCTTGCAACAAGTTTAGTAAATAGGGATAAAGTTGATGATTCTGCGATAAATGAATTTAGTTATACAACGACTGCTACAGGTTCATTTGACTTTAAAGTTAACTACTTACGTCGTTATGCAGGTTGGCAAACCGTCCAAATTAAAGCTTCAACAACAGTAAGTGGAAAAACAGTTGAATCAACGATGCTTTACCCATTGAATCCATTAAAAGCTGATTTAGAATCAGCGGCATCGCAACCATTTGATTCAAGTCCATATGGTGTAGGTAGTTGTAGCTACCAAAAACCGTGGGCTAATTTACTAAATTAAAAAAACAGCGCTTCGGCGCTGTTTTTTATTGTAGGGACTGTTCGATTCAAAGTGCAGTCCCGACACTTACACCAACGGTTGGACGTACATTCATAGAATTACACCCTGTTAGCAACAACGTTGTAAATAAAACGGTAAACACGAATTTATTCATTGAGCAAACCTTGAGCCTTAGCTTGATTGAAAAGAGATGTCGAACGAGAACCGCTACGACAAATCATCAAAATGGGTTTAGGAAGCTCATTATAATATTTAGCAAATTCTTTCACGTCTGTTTGAGAAATTTTACCGCTTTGCACAGGTTGATACACAACACTCACATGAGACTTTTCAGCAATGCCTCGTAACTGTAAAACAGTCACTTCATTGCCCGCCTCATTATCTGGTCGGTTTACAATCACAGATTTAAATTTAAGTTGTTTGAGTAAACTTGAAAATTTATCTGTGGTCATTTGCCCTGAGACACTTAAATTTGCATTTAAGGGTTGACTGCTATTGTCTGCAAATGTAGGTGCTGAAAAAATGCACGTTGCGATCAATAAAGCTTTTTGAATGAAAGCCTTAGTCATCCAAAAGATCCATCTGTTTTGCTAGTTGATATAGGTTATTTGAACGGTTACCTGTACGGCAGAACATTAGAATTGGCTTTGGCAATTCATTAAAATGATTAGCAAAGTTACGGACATCTAGCTCAGAAATTTGACCTGCAACAACAGGTTGATGAACATAGTCTAAACCAGCGCTACGTGCTGCTTCTTCAATTTGAGCACTGGTTGGTTGCTCCGGACCACCTTCCATGTCAGGGCGGTTATTGATAATCGATTTAAAGCCTTTTTCAACCACTTGCGCTACATGTTCTGGGCCGATTTGACCTGCAAAACCAACATTTTCGCTCATTGAGTCACTCCATAATTTAATTCATAGATTTATGCTTTATGATAGCATTAAGCACAAACTTGAGCAGAATGTTCTTAAATTTTTATAAGCGATTACAACCATAAAATAACGCAATGGAGCGCGTATGCACGCCTATACAGTCGAACCACTGTATGTCAAAAGCGGACAAGATGTTATAGCTGCTGACTTTTATCGTCCAAAATCTGTTGAAAAACCTGCAGTCATTCTGATGGCGCATGGTTTGGCCGCATTACGCCAATTTAAATTAGTGCAATATGCCAAGCGCTTTGTACAAGCGGGCTATGCTGTAGTGTTGTTTGATTATCGCTATTGGGGTGGCAGTACAGGGCGTCCGAGAGAGTTGGTGAACCTTAAGGCACAACTTGAAGATTGGCGGATCATGATTGATCATTTACAGCAGCGTAAATCGATTGATTCGAGACGCATTGTATTATGGGGAACATCGCTGAGTGGTGGCTATGTACTTAGTTTGGCGGCAGAGCTTAAAAATATTAAAGCGGTGATGGTACAAGTCCCATTTGTCGACGGCGCTGAAAGTGCAAAATTGTATCCCTTACAGCAATTACCTAAAGCGTTAAAATTATCGAGTCAGGACTATATGGGGTCTAAAGTTGGGATGAGCCCAACGACTTTGCCTGTAGTCGATCCACATCGATTGTGTTTTTTACAGTCTGAAGACAGTTATGCGGGCTATTTATCGATTGTAAATCCTGATTTTTATTGGAGTGGCGAAATTCCGGCTCGGGCCTTTTTTAAGTTAATCCGTTATCGTCCAATATTGGATGTCCGTAAAATTAGCATACCAGTACTTTTTATTGCGGCAAAAGAAGATAGTTTGATTCCCATCGAATCAAGCCGTGAAACTGCGACCAATATTGCACCGTATGTGCAGTATTATGAGTGGGAAATGCAACATTTTGATATTTATCATGGGCAATGGTTTGAAAAAGCCATGGCAACCCAATTAGAATTTTTACATCAACATGTTGGAGTCAGCTAAATGATCGTTGTGTGTCCTGAATGTGGTGCAAAAAACCGTGTACCTGAAGAAAAACTCGAAGTTGGACCTGCATGTGGTCAATGTCATCAAGCATTGATTCCATTGGCTCCCATCGAGTTGAATGAAAAGAACTTTGCAAATTTTATTAGCAATAGTGATTTACCTGTGCTGATTGATTTATGGGCTGAATGGTGTGGCCCATGTAAGATGATGGCGCCACACTTTGCACAAGTTGCAAAATCAAATCCGAAGGTGGTTTTTGCCAAAATTGATACCGAAGCAAACCCTCGATTGAGCGGTGCATTTAATGTTCGCAGTATTCCTACACTGGTTTTGATGAATAAAACCAACGAAATTGCTAGAATAAGCGGTGCAATGCGTGCTGGTGAGTTACAACAATGGCTCAACCAGCAGTTAAATCTACCTCAATAAATGTCAGCGCCAGGAGCTAAAGTGTCAGAAACTCATGTAAAACCTGAAGGAACGCTTTCCCTACAAACCATCGCGATGCCTGCAGACACCAACTGGAGTGGTGATGTTTTCGGTGGTTGGATCGTGTCACAAATGGACTTGGCCGGTGCAATTCACGCAGAGCGTTTCAGTCAAGGACGCTGTGCAACGATTTCAATTAACCAAATGACCTTCCTCGTTCCAGTGAAAGTCGGGGATGTCATCAGTGTATATACCAAAATTTTAAAAGTGGGTAATACCTCTATCCAAATGCAGATTGAAGTTTGGGATAGTCACGACAGTTCACGTGATCCAATTCGCGTAACCGAAGGTGTGTTTACATTTGTCGCTGTCGATGTGAAAGGTGCTAAGCGTCAAATTCCTGCGGATGCAAAAGCTAAATTTGCTGCAGATCAAGCTTAATTAAAGTTAGACGCAAAAAAAAAAGCCGCTCAATCGAGTGGCTTTTTTATGAATAGTGACTGAGAAATTAGAACATTGTATTTGAATTGGCACTGGTTTCAGGAATGCTCTGTTGCACATCCCAATGTTCGACGATCTTGCCATTTTCAACACGGAAGATATCAATAATGGCTTCTCCACGGTCTTGATTATTTTGCGTAGAGTGCACATGTAAATAGACCAAATCACCTTCGGCAGCGGCACGTTTGATCTGGTTTTTTGCTTCAGGATTCTGTTTAAAATATTGGGTGAAGTAATCGACAAATGGCGCTTTGCCATCAGGTACATGCGGATTATGTTGAATATATTGATTGCCAATATATCGGTCAGCATATGTCTTAACCTGATGTTTAAGAAAGACACCTTCATAAAAATCAATCACGATTTTCTTATTTTCCGCCGCTTGGCTGGTTTGAATATTGCTATCAGCCGCTTGATTTGGAGTCGTTGGCGTAGGAGGAATATTACTTTGACATGCAGTTAAAAACACCGCCAGGCTGATGAGTGAAAGGGGAATGATTTTTTTCATAAAGTGCTCAATATATTTGTGTCGTGCAAGCATATTGAGCGGAATTACGGCGTATAAATAGTAAAAAACAGTCTTGATTTTGCTGAAATTTAGTAAAACTTATACTTACCTAAAAGTAAGTTTTATTTACATTTATTTATTTTTCAGAGCGGATTTTGCGACCCATGCCCAAAGCATTTCACATTGAATCGGTGCTTCACCAGATTCATCGGTGACGAAGACCTGTACTAAGGTTTCACCTTTTTCTGTACTTTGCATTTGTTGTTGCTGTTCGGGTGTAAGCGTTGCGATGGCTTTCATCCCACCTTGGGTTGGACGTTTAAAATCAATTTTGAAGCTTTTAATCAGGACAATGGCACTGTCTGGGACGTTCATTGCTGTGACAAAGCCTGTGGCTGTTTCTGCGATCAGCGCCATGGCACAGGCATGTACTTGACCGATATGGTTTTGCATCGCCTTATGATTGGCGATACTCACCTCAACACGCTCAGGGCTGACATGTTGATAACGAATTTTAGCGGTACCGACCATAGGCACGACGCGACCAAATGCTTGACTGAGCAAACGACTCTGAAGTCCTTTCGGTAATTTAGATGATGCGTTTACGATTTTATGTAGGCGGTTTGGTCGTGTCATGTCGTCCTCTATGGCAGTTGTACTGCCTTAATCTTTAAAGTTATTAAATTGAAGCGGCACACCAAACTGTTGCTCTTTTAAGAACGCCATCACTTGTTGCAAAGTGTCACGTTTCTTGTCAGTCACACGAATTTTGTCGCCTTGAATAGAAGATTGCACTTTAATGCCGCTTTCTTTAATGGCTTTATTGATTTTTTTTGCAGTATCAGAGTCAAGACCGTCTTTTAGTTTGATCACTTGAATAATGTTTTTACCAGAAGCCGTCATTTTTTGTGGATCGAGTGCTTGAATGTCAACTTTACGTTTGAAAAAATGATTTTCGAGCATGGTATACACTTGCTCACATTGGAAATCGCTTTCTGTTGAGATTTTGATTTCCTTATTTTTCTCATTTAACTCAATTGAAACGTCTTGACCACGGAAGTCAAAACGCGTCGCTATTTCTTTTTGCGTGTTTTGAACTGCATGATTTACTTCAAAAACTTCTAATTCGGAAACAATATCAAAAGAAGGCATAGATTAGACCTTTACAAAGGGAAAGAATATCTGAGATGCTAGGGATGTTTTCTTCATTTGCCAAGTGTTGTTTACATCAAAAGGAGTGTGCAATGATCCGTAAACAAGAAATTACAACATTTGAGTTCCCAGAAGACTCGATTATCTGGGATGTTCGCGATGCAAGTGCTTATGCTGAAGCACATCTGAAAGGTGCGGTTAACCGACCGATCAACGCATTGTCATCAGATGCACTGACTCAGGTGTCAACGGATCAACCCATTTACATTTTATGTGGTGGCGGAAGTAAAGCTCCACGTGCAGCAGAGTTACTAGAGGGTTTTGATAGCTCACGTGAATATGTAATCTTAATGGGCGGCACGCGTGCTGCTCGTGATGCCGGTCTTCCTTTGGAACAAGGGAAATGAGATCGAATCAAAAAAAGCGCCGAAAGGCGCTTTTTTATTGCAGGTTATTTTTTTGAGGTGGAGATGACGGCATCTGACCCTGAAAATAAGGCTTCTTAGTTTTTTGTTTGGCTTTGGCGCGTCGTATAAAACGTGCTGCATGAATTTTATCGAGTAGCTGTGTTGGAATAGGGCAGGCTTCTTTTAAGACCAGCGCGGCAATGATTTCACTACAGAGCGGGGCATACAGGAAACCTTTAGAACCGAGTCCACTACAGCTATAAATTTGCTGATCTTCATGGACTGCACCAATTACTGGGAAAAAGTCTTTTGTCTGTGCGCGAATTGCGGCACGTCCTTGCCATTGCTCAATCGGTGCTAAGGTTTTGGCAAAGTCGGGGAATACACTGTGGATAAGTTCATAGTTATGCACATGATCTTCTGTGAGAACGTCGGTGTCATCACGGCCGGGATAAAATGACGCGCCCATAATCATCTGTTCGGCATCCAGTTGCATACAATAGCCCCCATAACTATAGGCGGTATGCATATCCATTTGTTGAGCTGGATTGTTCAACCAACTGACTTGTCCACGAATGGCACGCAGTTCTGGATAATCTGTTTGTAGCTGCATACTGTCACGTGCCGCACAGAGAATGACATGCTCGGCAGATGGAAGCTGCTGATCCTGTGTAAATAGCGCAACGCCATTTTGTTGCTGCTCAATGCGTTGAATATCTGCTTGTAACAATTCAATGTGTGGATGTGCCAAGATTTGGTCACGAAGCTGATGTGGACTGACTGCGCCTGCTTGTTTGAGGAGCAAGGTTGGATATGTTGAGGCTAATTGATTTAGCGTGCCTTCTTCAGCCGCTAATACCTCTGAAGGATAAGCTTGAGCTAAATCAAGGTGCTCTGCTTTATTTTTTAAAATAGATTGGTGAATCTGTAAGGGACGAAATGCCTTGAAGTTTTGATAATGCTTGAGTGCATATAACCAGCTCAAGGTCATCAAATGTTCAGCACTTTGTTCAATTGGACAGAGTTTAGGGTTGAGTAGGGCAAGAGGATTACCCGATCCACCGCTGAGTGGTGCTGATTTCTCGTAGATACGCACTTGATGCCCGCGTTGAGCAAATGCCCAAGCACAGCTCAAACCAGCTATGCCAGCACCAATAATCGCGATTTGACGGGGCTTATGACCTACAGTGATTTCAGAATTTTTTTTTTCGTCTAAGGTGGGTATGTCAGCAACTACGGATTGATCATCTAACTTTTCAGGTGCGAGCCAAAAGGCTTTGAGCATTTCACGCTTATGCGCAAAGCCACGTGGTCGTGTAATGGTAATACCATGCTCACGTAAGCCGCGTTTCAGTACACCTGCCACACTAAATGAGGCGAAGGTCGTCCCAATGTCCGATAGACGTACGATATTTTTGAGTACGTTTTCTTCCCACATGTCAGGATTACAGGCGGGTGCAAAACCGTCCAAGAACCATGCATTGACCGTAGCAGTTTTTGCCATGACGGGAAAAACGTCATGTGCATCGCCTAACCAAAGATCAATTGAAAAACGTTCTTCTGGAAAATTGAGTCGATGACATCCCGCAATGGGTTCAGGATATTGCGCAATCAGTTGCTGTGCCAAAGGTTGTAATTCAGGCCATGCATTTAATGCACGAATGAGGTCTGCTTTAGATAAAGGGAATTTTTCTACAGAAATAGCATGCAGATGACTGTGATTATCTGGACGAACCTGTTGCCATAATTGCCACAGAGCTAAAATATTTAAGCCTGTACCAAAACCTGTTTCGCCGACACTGAAATATTCAAAATCAGTCAGTGCCGCAAGGCGAGTGTCGAGGTCATTCCCTTTTAAAAACACATGACGTGTTTCGAGTAGGCCATTGTCCTTCGAAAAATACACATCACCAAACTGTTTAGACACTGGAATATCAATGCCATCGATCATTTGCCAATCGAGATCGGCAGTCTGAATTGCACCTGACAAAACTCAAGCAACCTTTAAATTGAAGTAGAAAAATGAATTACCATTGACGACGACGTTTGGTATAGACGTAACTGGCCAACAAGAAACCTAAAATCACGCCAACACCAAGTGTGGTCCCGCCGTATAAAAACATCTGCGCGCTACGTTCACTTTGCAGCACTTGTACTTGTACGCCCAAGCTATCATTTTTAAGTTGTAATTCTTGGTTTTGCGCCAAGGCTTCAAGGTTAGCTTTTTCTAACTGTTGTAAGCGTACTGATTGGTCTTTGACCATCGCTTTGACTTTGGCATCTTGCAGCGCTTTATTTTTTGCCAATTGCTCAATGGTCAATGGATTTGCATTTTGAGGTTGACCATTGGGATTGACGGTTGCCGCCACTTTAATGATGCCCGGTTTATTGGCAGGAATGGTATGCGGCACAGGATTGGGAGGAGGTGTTGCAGTCGTTGCTTGAGCAGCAGGGGCTACAGCAGGTGCAGGAGCCGGTTCTTCAGCCCATGCAGTTGAACAAATTAAAGATAAGCCCAGTAAACTAGAAACAACGACGCGCATGAACCTTATCCTTTAGGAAATGCTTTGTTAAATGGTTTGACATCAATTTGGCCATAAACCCCTTCTTTGAGGAAAGGTTCATCTGCCAACCATTGGTCTAGGGCTTCACGACTATCAAAATCGACAATGATCGTACTGCCATAAAAACCAGCTTGCGGGTTTGCCGGATCTTTAGGCATCGCACCTGCAACAATCAGACGACCTTCATCATCAAGTTTTTGTAGACGTTCAAGATGTTGAGGACGAACCGCAAGGCGCTTTTCCACTGTACCTTCATTATCTGTACAGCTTACGACGAATAATGGCATGACTTTTCCTGATTTTTGACCGAATGGATTATTCTGAGGTCTTAAAGTATTTACGTAATACAATAAACTGAATAATGATAAAGGAAAACATCACGATCATGTCACCAAAAGCAGTGAATTCACCCCAATATTTTCCGTCTGCAAACAAATAAGCGAAAAAGGTGTGTAAACATGACATTACCACGAACATTGCAGCCCATGCATAGTTCAATCGTTTCCAACCGACAGCGGTTAAATTTAAGACTGGACCAAATAAACGTTCGATGAGTGGTTTC
Source organism: Acinetobacter sp. YH12140 (assembly GCF_013418475.1). Classification (NCBI taxonomy): domain Bacteria; kingdom Pseudomonadati; phylum Pseudomonadota; class Gammaproteobacteria; order Moraxellales; family Moraxellaceae; genus Acinetobacter; species Acinetobacter sp. YH12140. The sequence continues at coordinate 122,861 of NZ_VPBZ01000011.1, read as the reverse complement.
TTATCTTTACTAAATAGTGGAGAAAGTAAAAACGCCCCAGCAAAAACTAAGTTCAGTAAAACGGCTTTTAAACGAATATAAAAATCATCGCTTAGCATCAGGGTAATACCACCAAAAATCACGGTCATGAACAACACAATCCATTGTTGTTTATCTAGACGGAATTTTTGCATGACAAACAATGCACCATAAACCACAAGCATGGAAATGATGAGGCCTGATGTTGCCACAAGAATGTTATTGTTATCGACACCCCCAGCAGAACCAATCAATTGTAATAATGGGTGCTGCGTATCTTTTGGATCTACAGTTTTATATAAATAAAAGAAAATAATGAGTGGCACAAAGTCTAAAAGTGCTTTCATGTTAGAGTATCTAAATCTGATCAAATAAATGACATAGTATAGAGATGCAAGGCGTAGATTTACATACACACAGTAATATTTCTGATGGTACTTTGTCACCAGAGGCTTTGGTGCAGGCCGCAAGTGCTATTGGAATTCATACGCTGGCTTTGACTGATCACGATACGATGGACGGATTGTTGGCTGCAGAGCAGGTTGCGCATGAATTAAACTTGCAATTAATCTCTGGCGTGGAGATTTCCAGTCAGTGGTCGAGACCTGCGACCAAAAAAAGTTATGGTGTACATATTGTCGCTTTAAATATGCAAAATCCTGCGCCCTTACAAGCCTTATTGATGGATCAAAAGCGTATTCGAGCGGAACGTGCTCGGCAGATTTGTGACTTACTGATACCGTTAATTGGTCAAGATATTTATAGCGATGTGATTGCCAAGGTTGACCATATACCAGATCGGGTAACACGTACTCATATTGCCAAAACTTTGGTGGAAAAGGGGGTAGTTTCACGTCCACAACAAGCTTTTGATAAATATATTAAAGAAGGCAAAAAAGCTTTTGTAAAATTTGAAGGTCCAAGTCTTGTTGAGACCATTGAGGTGATTCATGCCAGTGGTGGCTTTGCAGTGTTGGCGCATCCAACGCGTTATGATTTATCTGCGACCAATATTCGTTATTTGATTGAAATCTTTGCTGAAGCGGGCGGTGATGCAGTGGAATTACCACCGGCAATTGAGCCATTATCGACTCGTCAAATGGTAGATCGCATGATTGCTGCCTTTAACTTGAAAGTTTCTGTTGGGAGTGATTTTCATGGTGACAATATGCCGTGGATTAAACTCGGCAACATCCCTCGAGTGAAAGAGGGGCAAGTTGGAATCTGGGACAGTTTTAAGTCACATTGACATCAGGATCTTCGATAAACGGTGAAGTTCGATAATACTGAATGTTACGGTAAAGCAGATAGAGGCAGCCCACGGCAACGCATGCCCAGAACCATGCCTTGAACAAAAACGCGATGATAAAAACACTGATGGCGATTATGCACAACAGTAGACGTGTCACGCGTTGAGGATGCCTCTTGGTCAGCAAGGCAGATTGCATGGTAGGTTGATGTTTAAAATTGCGATAAGGAATAAAATCAATGGCGCTTGAGAGTGCCAATTCGAGTTTATCAAAATGCCGTGCCTGTGAACTGATACGATAGCTCTGCCCATAACTGGTTTTCAGTTTGAGGAGATAACCGGGTTGATCTTCTTCACGAACGGCATGAATTTCCGATAAATAAGGTAAATCCAACGTAAGCCGTGTTGGAATCTGCTCAAAATAGATATTCCCCGTATAGGGCATGGCAAAGTAGTTTTTCATTTGATGAAAATCATCAAGCTGATCATGCGCATATAACTGCACGATGGTGCGCGTACGTGCCAAATAATGCACCCAAATCTGTTGCCCAATGAGGGCAGAATTCAATTGCACATGAATGTTTAAAAACAAAGTACTCGCAAAGACTTGATGGAGATCGACGCTAAACCATTTCGCCTCTTCAAGTTCATTGAGCTTTAAGAGCAATTGTTGCTGTTTGCCTTGCCACCAATGTTCACGCACCTCTCGATAATCCACAATCACAGCATCTGAACTGCGTAAGGCGTGTTCTTTTAAATCCAAAGCCAATTTGGGATCAATCAAATGCTGTTGAATCCAAAATGGAAATTTGATTCTTTGCGATTTGTCACGAAATATACTGATGACCAATAGAGCACTCATCAGGAATAAGAATTGCCAATTGCTTTGCCATGATGTGAATAATATGCCTTGCCATGCTAGGAGTAATGCGATGCTAAACAGCAACACAACGAACATGAAAATCACAGCAAGCGCTTTGCAAGGATGCAGAATCGGTTGTGGCTTATAAGTGAAAATCCGTTTTTTTATTTTCATGATTTTTCCTTATTATGGGTGTTGTATGGATCATGGATCTGAATGCGATCCGTGCATTCAGGCGAAACGCATACCAATTATAATAAATTATGATCTTTAGCTTGAATCGGTGGTGGGGTGGGTTTTCCTAAAGTTCCAAGTAGCTCAATTTCAATAGTTCGAACCATTGAGTCCAAAGGAAGGTCATTGCTTTGTGTACCAAAGGGCTCTTCAATCTCTGAACTCAGCGCATCTAAGCCTAAAAAGGTATAGGCCAAAATCCCGACCAAAAGGGGGGTCGCAAGGCCTAAAGTAGAACCCAAGCTAAAGGGTAAGACAAAACAGAAAAAATAAACGGTTCGATTCAGCAAGACTGAATATGCAAACGGTAATGGCGTGGTGGCAATCCGGTCACAGCCGGTTTGTACGGTGCTGAGTTCCATCACATGCTGATTCATCTGGGTATAAATAATATCTGAAATTTCACCATCTTTAAGCGCCTGCATTAGCTCCCATTGAATCAAACTCAACGTGTACTGCGGTGCATTGGCCTGTTGGTATAACTGGGTGATGGCATTCGCACTCATGCCGCTGGTTTCAACCAGTTCAGTGGGATTGGCGGTTTGATGGCGGAGTCGGTCACGTAAAACGTTGGCAAAGACGATCACATGTTGAATCACACGTTCACGACGACCTTGACTGAGTAAACGGCAGTCACGGTCAAAATGTCGCGCGTTGGCAATCAAAATGCCCCATAAACGCCGAGCTTCCCACCAACGGTCATAGCAAGCTGAATTTTTAAAGCCTAAAAAAATCGACAGCACGACACCAATTAGGGTAAAGCCGACCAAAGGAAATTCGGTAAAATGGAAGATATCGACATAGGATAAGCCGCCCACAATGGCAGACAGCAACATAACGATCCCGAGCGGTGGTAAAACCTTAGGTAAAATCGTTCCTCGCCAAGAAAATAGCAGTTTAAAAATACTCGGTTGGTCACGGACGATCATGTTCGAATGATAATTTCTAGTTTTAAAAAATTATGATGATCTTCGGGTTTGCTCAAGCACTTGTCAATAACTGTTTCATGCAGATGAGTGTGCTTGGAGCAAGCCATGTTCAGCAAAGGAAAAACTCCCTTCTGTTGAGATAATGCAATGATCGATCAGTCGAATTTCCACCAGCTGACAAGCCTGCTGAATGAGTCGAGTCAATTCAAGATCGGCAGCAGAGGGTTCTGCACGACCGAAAGGATGATTATGTGCAATGACGATACTGCTGGCGTGTTCAGAAATGGCATAACGCAGCAGTTGATTGATGGAAATTTCACAGGTATTGAGGCTGCCATAAAAAAGTTTTTTAAAGTTTATTTTTCTTAAATGCGCATCTAGACAGAGCACGCCAAAGACTTCTTGACGTTCCGCTAAAAATTCAAAGCGAAGAAAATTTTGTAATTGTTCAGAGTGTTGCAAGTGCAAGGCTTCATTTTGAAAATGTTGACTCACATAGCGTTTACCGAGTTCTTTTACCGCCATGAGCTGCGCATATTTACTGTTTCCGATGCCATGAAACTGGCGTAAATCCTCAAGTGACGCATTCATTAGCGCTTGCAACTGACCAAAATGTTGGATCAGGAGTCGTGCGAGTTCGACAGCAGAGTGCTGCTGGGAACCAGAGCGTAGGAAAATAGCCAGTAGCTCAGCATCGGATAAACTTTGTGCGCCTTGTTGAATCAGGCGCTCACGTGGGCGTTCTTGTTCAGGCCAATTTTTAATTGAATTATTCATTATTCTTAGACTTTTTTATTATCATTCAATCGGCTTTTTCACAGCAGATTGTTGGGTCAGTGCATATTTAATGCTATTGTGAGCGCCACTGCAACAGATAGGTAGCCTGTTCGTGAGCTTTGATTTAAGTGTAATGCCCACAAAAAATATTCTTTTAGGTGTCACTGGTGGTATCGCAGCCTATAAAAGTGCCATTCTTGTCCGTCGATTAAAAGATGCCGGATTTGATGTGCGCGTGGTGATGACTCAAGGCGCGCAAGCCTTTGTGACCCCGCTAACGTTTCAGGCGCTTTCAGGCAACCCTGTGCATACCGAATTACTCAATCCCGAAGCAGAAGCGGGTATGGGGCATATTGAATTGGCACGTTGGGCTGATTTGGTATTGGTTGCTCCTGCAAGTTGCGACACGCTGGCAAAATTTGCGGCGGGTTTAGCAGATGATCTTCTTTCGACACTTTATCTTGCGACAAAAGCACCCGTTTGGGTTGCCCCTGCGATGAATCAGCAAATGTGGGCAGCCAAAGCGACACAGCGTAATTTAAATACACTGGTTGAAGATGGCGTACATGTGATCATGCCCGATGCCGGTTCTCAAGCCTGTGGTGATGTGGGCTTAGGACGCATGCCTGAGCCTGAAGATCTAGCAGATCAAGTGACGGCCTATTTTCATCAAGCACAGCGAGCTATTGCTGAAAAATTTGGCATGCTTGCAGGCAAACATGTGGCGATTACAGCCGGTCCTACACGTGAGTCGATAGATCCTGTACGTTATATTTCCAACCACAGCACAGGTAAAATGGGTTTTGCACTGGCAGCGGCTTGTTATGCAGCTGGAGCTAAAGTAACGCTGATCGCAGGACCCGTAAGTTTAGATACACCAAATGGTGTACGACGGATTAATGTGCAGTCTGCAATTAAAATGTTAGAGACCAGTCTGCAAATGCTGGATGAAGGCTGTGATATTTTTATTGCAACAGCAGCTGTTGCCGATTATCGCGTGGCAGAAGTTGCAGAGCATAAAATCAAAAAAGCTGGCGATGAACTCAATGTGGCATTAATTAAAAACCCAGATATCGTTGCAACGATTGCGCAGCAGTCAAAACGTCCATTTATGGTGGGATTTGCCGCTGAGACACGCAATGTCGAAGAGTATGCAGCAGGTAAACTTGTGGCAAAAAAACTCGATATGATTGCGTGCAATGATGTCTCACGTAAAGATATTGGTTTTGCTTCTGATGAAAACGCCATGACCGTGTTCTTCGCCGATCAATATCAAATGGAAAAGCGTGATTTAGAGAAAGCGTCCAAACAAGAAATTGCACAGCAATTGGTGGAAGCTATACATGATGCGCTACATCATGAGCCTGAAACGGACGATGAATAATTTCAGTTGATGCCTTAAAAATCCCCGCACTGTTCGGGGATTTTTATGGCGCATTTAAGATGTTTTATTTCAGGATTTATATTGAATAAATCACAATAGGATCGATTTCATATTGAAAATATGAAGGCTAGGAAACCACTACCAAAATGGTCATTTTCAACAAAAATATGTCAGCAAAAGACCAAGGCTGTCAGTGTTTTAAAACATCAAAAATGCAATTTAAGTGATTGATATCAAAATTAAATATAAAATTGAGAAATCTTGATAATTTGGCTTGTACTGTGTGTTTTATTGGCTATTATGAAGCAAACAATGAGGAATGTTTGGATCGCAATCTGTGATCGGTCTGACTTTTTCATCAAGAATAAATGCATCATGGAGGATGCAATATGTTTCGATGGCTCACCATTTTTTTACTGTTGAGTTTGGCTGGTTGTAGTTATTTTGTCTCGACAGATGAATTATCTCGGCAGATTGAGCAGCAGATGCAGCACGAGTTTGATCAGAATCCAGATTATCGGCAGTACCATTTACGGATTCAAAATATAAAAGTATTAGAACGTAAGGGATTAAGTTTTAAGGCTCAGGCGACGTTGCAATACGATGGTCAGCCTTATACTGTTTTGGTCGATATTTACAAAGATTTGCAAGGTTATGCATGGAAAATAGATGAAGAACAATTTGCCTTCATTGACGAAGCTGAAATTGCAAAATATCAGGCGCAGTTAGATCAAGAGTTGAATCATTTGGTTGAGGAATTGGAACAGCCAACCGAGGAGGTTGAGCCTGTTACATCGGCGCCTGAGAGCTATGTGGGTTTACGTGATGAAGAAGATCCATCCGATTATCAATGGACTAACTATGATGATGAACCTTTTCCCAAAGGGAACATTACGGTCAATAGTCATTGAGCAATGATGTGACTGTTTAGATGATTTAGCTGAGTTGTGACGATGTTGCTAAACACGTACTTGGTGAGGCTTGACAAATAAAAAAGCCCGCAAAGTAGTGGGCTTTTACTTTTAGAAGATTAATCTTCTAAAACGACTTTAGGATGATCACGTAAATAGTCTTCTGTACGTTGCATTGCATCCTTAATATTTTGGATGGCATTTTCCAGATCGGCAAAGGTTTTGGCATTGCCACCACTTAAAGCCTGACGCCATTTTCGAGCACCTGGCAGATTTTGGAATAAACCTAAAATATGACGGGTAATGATAGAAAGAGGTGCACCTTCTTCCATGCGTTTAGCAATATATGGCAGCATTTGATCGATAATATCGAAACGGTTGGGTAGTTCGAGATCCCAAAGCTGACCGATCTCAGCCAATAAGTACGGATTGTGATAAGCCTCACGGCCAATCATCACGCCATCAACATGTTGTAAATGTTGCTGTGTTTCAGCAAAGGTTTTCACCCCGCCATTAATTTCGATCAATAAATTTGGACGGTCTTGTTTCAGACGATAAACATCTTCATAACGTAAAGGTGGCACATCACGGTTTTCTTTTGGCGACAAACCTTGCAGCAGGGCAATACGGGCATGCACGATAAAATTGTCACAGCCAGTCTTTGCCACGGTATCGACAAAATGCAGCATTTCTTCATAAGACTGCATGTCATCAATCCCGATGCGGTGTTTCACGGTCACTGGAATATCAACAGCATTTCGCATTTCAGCAATACATTCAGCCACCAAATCAGGCTCTGCCATCAAGCATGCGCCAATTTTATTGTTCTGAACGCGGTCACTTGGGCAGCCGACATTGAGGTTCACTTCATCATAGCCCCAGTCCTGTGCCATCTTGGTACAGGTCGCTAAATCTTTAGGATTTGAACCGCCTAGCTGTAACACAATCGGGTGTTCTTCGTTGTTATAGTCCAAATGACGATTCGCACCGCCAAATAAAATCGCGCCTGTGGTGACCATCTCGGTGTAGAGAATCACATTAGGGTTAAACAAGCGTGCAAAGAAACGATAGTCACGAGTCGTCCAATCCATCATTGGCGCAACACTAATTCGTGGTTGAAGTTTATTTTCAATGGGTTGGAGATCAGTCATCAAAAAAACACGCCTTAAAAGAACAAGATGGAAGAACGAAATGGAAAATGGTGAAAAAATTACAAAAGCAGTCCGAAATACGATGAAAAAAACCGCATTTCAAGACGCGCGCAATATTAGCATAAATTGTGGTTTGGGGCATGGTCTTGCTAGCGTGTCATATTCAAGGTCAGGCCAGAAAGAGTCGGAAGTATGGCTTAAGTAATTTAAATTTTTATGTGATTAATCTATAATTTTATAAACTTTATTGTATGGTTTCTCAGCAGATTTAACTGCCTGCCTTTATGTCTTTATTTTCCCAATATCTATTGCAACGCCAGTTTTGTATCTCGTTTGAATATCTAACGACGCAAAAACCGCATTGTGTCCCAACGACATTTGCAGGCTTTCCTGTGTGCATGACATTGGCTGACCGAGTACAAAGTGACACGGATATTGCTCCTTTAGAAGCAATGCAAGACTACCCTCAAAGCATTGAAAAAATTCTGCATTATTCGGGGAAAGGCCGAGATATCTCAGATTTTCAAGCTTTTCTGAAAGATGTTCAGCAGCACGGGGTAGAGAATTTACTCTTGCTCAGTGGCGATAAACTCAAGCAGCATCAGGATGGGGCAAATGATCCTAGCTTACGGAGCCGCTATTTAGAGTCGGTCAATCAAGTCATGGCAGCCAAAGACTTTGGCGGGTTTTATTTAGGGGTAGCATTTAATCCTTTTAAATATGCAGAAGCAGAAAAGGATGCGCAGTATTTTAAACTGAATAAAAAAATTCAAGCTGGCGCTGACTATGTGATTACACAGTTGGGCTTTGACATGGATGTGTTGAGCAGTTACCAACACTATATGCAGCAATACTATCCACATGTACCTGTATTGGCTTGTGTCATGCCGCTGACCTTTACCCGTGCCCGCTTTATGGCCAAGCAAAAAGTCGCAGGCATCGTGCTTTCAGCAGATGTATTAAATTTTTTGCAACAAGAACAGCAAACTGATGCCATACAAGCTGAACAAAATGTCTATGCTCGCTGTGCCTTACAAATTTTAATGTGTCAGCAATTGGGCTATGCAGGGGTTCATTTATCGGCCTGTCATAAAGCGGAAGAACAAGAGAAGTTGCAAAAAGCAATTTTGCAATTTGCCACATTAACGTTTGAACAGTGTTTAGCAAAATGGAAAATGCTTTGGCGCTCTAGTGTTGAGGTGAACTTCCAACCAACGGGCGCAAATAACCATAAGGCTCCAGTTGAACAAGTTTTGAAATATAAAAGTATGCATATCATGCATGAGTTATTTTTTAGTTCAAAACTGGCCAAAGGAGCGGGATCTTATATTTTTGCGGCCAAATTATGGCAAAAACCGAAAGCTGATGCAGCCTTGCTGAAAACAGAATTTATCAGTAAACATGGCATCGTGGGCTGTGAAAGTTGCGGACAATGTCGTTTAGGTGAAACCTTATATATTTGTCCTGAAACATGCCCAAAAGGATTAGCCAATGGACCCTGTGGTGGCTCAAGCCTTGACCGCTGTGAGTTTGAAGACCGTGAGTGTATACACTCGGTCAAAGCGCGGTTGGCGAAAGCCGTCGGTCAAGAAAAAATGCTGAAGCAAGAGCTCATCCCTACAGTTGCAATTGAAACTCGCCACAGTAGCTCTTGGAAAAACTGGTTTGTTCCACCGAATTCGTCACCAACAGAACAATAATTAACTTAAAGCATTATTCAGTCTAAAACCTTCATAAAGGTGATTCTTTCAAGCGCTAATCATTCTAAAAATCAGACGAATAGTCGTATAAAAAAATGAAAAAGATGAAAGAAACAATTAAGATCAACAGCAGATGAAAATCAAAAATTAAAAATAGAAATGTGAAGAATTTGGGGAATACCACATGATGAAAAAGACCTGCTTAGGAATAGCGTTGGTTTTCACATTGTCAGGCACAACAGGCTGTTCAGTTGTCATGGCAAGCAAGCAGCCAAACAAGAAAAATACCGAAATGATTCAACAAGGGCTATCTCGTAACTTGGTGATTGCTGAATTTGGCGCACCGATCACCTCTGAATATAAAAATGGCAAACGCTATGAAATTTATACTTTTACCCAAGGTTATTCGACTGCCAGTAAAGTCGGACGTGCGTTTTGGCATGGTGCTGCAGATGTGGCGACCGTGGGGTTATGGGAACTTTTAGGAACACCTGCCGAATCCGTTTTTAATGGAAAGAAAATGTCTTATGAATTGATTTTTGATGAAAATGATCTGTTAGAACGTTATACCTATCTCACACAAGATGAAACCAAATAATTGAATACAGAGATATTTTGATTGCATGCTGGTAAACAATTGCGCTAAGTTCAAATGGTAGAAAAATAAACGAATTATCCATTGGAATTTAGCAGGCATGATGCTACTTGAAGAAATATTCAAAAGTAAAAAGTCGGAACATACCGACCAATTTAATTTACGCATTCATCGAGGGTTAAGTTGGCTGAAAAAGTCGATTGATCTTCAAGATGATCTCGATTTGCAATTTATCAGTTTGTGGGTGTCCTTCAACGCAATATATGCGCAAGACTTACAGATTGCGCAGGACAAGCAAAGCTTAAGACAGTTTTTATATGTGATTTGCCAAAAGGATGCAGAGCATAAAATCTATAATATTTTATGGGAGCGTTTTAGCCAGCCGATACGGTTATTTTTAGATAATCCCTATGTTTATCAAGGTTTTTGGGATTATCAAAATCAAAAAATTAGCCATGACGCATGCAAAGAGGGCTTGGCGCATGAAAAACAAAAAGTACTGCACGCGCTTAAAGAAAAAGATTCCGTTGATATTTTAATGGTGCTGTTCAATCGCATGTATACGCTACGCAATCAAATGGTTCATGGCGGCGCGACCTATAAAAGTTCAGTCAATCGGAAACAGCTTCAAGACGGCTGCACAATACTGTCGGCACTTTTACCGGTATTTATAGTGGTTCTTTTGGAAAATGCAGAAACCTTGGATTTAGGCAAACCCTTTTATCCCGTAGTGCAGGTTAGTTAATTTTAAAAAAACTAAAGCCACAGTAATGTGGCTTTAGAGTAATGATCCATACATTTCATTGTGGATATTTTAGTTGACGCGCAGTATAGAGTTGATCGATCAATACAAAAAATCCAGCAGCAATGACTAAAGCAATCCCTGTCATGCAGGTGGTGGTCCAGCCGCCATGATGCCATGCAAATACGCCCAAAGCTGAACCACATGCACCACCGACAAAATAAAAAGTCATGTAAATTGAATTGATTCGAGAGCGTGCAATCGGGTTGAGTTGGAAAATAATATTTTGATTACAGCTATGCACCATTGCCAAACCTAGATTGATTAAACCATAGCCCAAAATATAAAAAGCAAGAGATGATCCACCCAAGTACAGCAGTCCCCAACTGAGGGCTAAGATGCTGCAACCGAGCCAAGTTAATTTTCGGTTAAAGCCAAAATCTGCCCAACGCCCAATCCATTGTGTCGATAGCGCACCAAACACACCAACTAAAGTCACAACACCAACCCAAACATCGGCTAATTGAAAAGGTGGCTCAGTCAGTAACATGGCAATGGTGGAAAACAGCATACTCATCGCGGCAAAGACACAGCCCCCAATCAGAGAACGGAAAATTAACCGTGGCTCATGTTTGAGTAATGCGCCCATGGACTGGAAAACTTGGCTATAGGGCATCCGTGTGATGCTGACCACGGGCAAACGTTTTTTGAGTAAGAGTGCTAACACCAACATCAAGAGAGCACTGAGGATGTAAATCGATTTCCAATGAAACAGATAGGACAATAAGCCAGAGAGACTGGTCGATAACAGAATACCGACCAATAACCCACTCATTAAAAAGCCAACAACAGCCCCAATTTTTTCAGGTCGTATTGCAACCGTGACCAAAGGGATGAGGACCTGAGCAGCCACTGAAAATAGCCCCGTGATAATGGTTCCTGCCCAAAGCATGTATAGATTGGTCGAAAAAGCACAGAGGGCTAAACCCACAGTCGCACCAAGCATGAGTAATGGAATAAATTTGGCTTTATTCACAATATCGCCAATCGGCACAATAAACAGTAGACCCAAAGCATAAGAAATTTGCGCAAAGGTGACGGTTAGCGCCACCTCTGATTGTGGAATTTGAAAGCTTTGTTGGATAGAGGCCACTAAAGGTTGGCAATAATAATTGGCACCCGCACATAAACCACATGCAGCAGCCATAAGCCACAACAGGGTTTTATCATGGCTAATGTCGATCGAGGCTTTCATAAATTGTCCAGATATTGGGCGGAAGCGTATGCAAAGAATTTGCTGCCACGCTGTTGTGGTCACTATAAGGAAAATCAAACAGGTCTTAAAGTGTTTCTCTGTGAATAGTATCCAAGTACGGGTTTAGGATTTCTTACTGAGACTGATCATCAAGACATCCAGCATATTCAGACCGCAACCGACCCATTGCCATAGGTTTAAATGTTCATTCAACAACGCGACGGCCAGTAAAATCGTTAAAATGGGCCCGATAGAGGCAATCATGGCCGATTGTGCTGCCCCGAGTCGGACGATACTTTGCATCATTAAAATGGTTGGAAGTACGGTAACCAATAGTCCGAGCGCTAAACCATACAGCCAGACTTGACTCGGGAGTTGTTGAAGCAAGGCAATGGGCTGCGGTGTTGCAAATAGAAAATGAATAATCGTCCCAACGCAGGCTATGCTCAGGGCTAGACCAGTAAAGTGTAAAGAACCAAACTTTTGCATGAGGCCTGGCGTGAGTAATAAATAAATCGCAAATAACACGGCACTGGCAAAAACCAAACTACATCCGAGCCAAAAGTACTGATCATGTGGTGTGGCACTTTGTTCTTGTAGCATCACTAAAACTGTCCCGCCATAACTTAAAATCAGGGCAAGGATGGTTTTAAAACTCAGTGGCTTTTTGAATAAAACAGCGGAAGCCAGCACGGTTAATGTGGGGTACAGAAAAAGAATAATTCGTTCAAGCGAAGCACTGATATACATCAAGCCACGGAAGTCGAGCCAACTCGAAAAGTAATAGCCGATTAAACCGGAAATGAGCAAGAGCACCCAATCTTTTCGTTGAATCGTTTGATAGGAACATCGACTCAGCCATGCAATGACCAAGAAAAACGGCAATGCACTCATCATGCGTAAAGCCATGAGGACTGTAGCATCGACAAGAGGAGAAAGTGCATAGGCTTGCTTAATAAAAATCGCTTTGGTACTAAACAAGAAGGCAGCAATCAGCGCAAAAATTGCACCGATGAAGTGCGGACTAAGGTTTCTTGACATAAGTTAAGATGTGCCTCATGACGACTGAACGAATTCGACAGCATTGTTCCGATAAATTTGAACTGTCATTTTGATTATAAAAAATGCATCGTGTGAGTAAAAATGCAAAAAAAGAATAGTACTTATTCCTTTATGCATAAGGGATTGCTAGATCAAACATGAAAAACAGCGGAAGAAATGACCAATTTGGTTTTGACTTTTTTAATATCAACATGACTCGGGAGGTCAAATATATCAGGCTGAAACATTTAAGGTGAAAATTGCACATAAATGGTGCAATAGTGTTTTTTTGGGATAGAAAGTCAGTAGCGATATCATGATGCTAAATATTCAAAAAATTATTTTTTTAGCTAAAAACGTCAATTCTAAGTTAAGGCGAAGCATCAGGTGGGGGAGAGCAAGATCTCAATAAACCCGAAACGTGCGCAAAAATCCATCGGATATTCAAGCTGACCGATTTGACGAGACTGTGGCAGAAAAAAGTCAGTTTTCAATGCAGGTCAGCACGTCAAAACTGTCAAATGAGTCAACGAGCTGATGCAGTCTGCATGAAAGAGTGGCTTTACCTGACTTAAGTCGATTTTTCACGACACGTTCAGGTCATTAGTTGTCGAATGAAAATGTCACAATGATCAACGCACTGAAACAATCTGCACTAAAACCAGCGAAATTATTTATGTTTTTAGTCTTAAGTAATATTAAAAAGTTATAAATAGGATAAAAATGAGTAATAAATCGACAAATAAAACTGAATAAATGAAATATCGCACCATTCTTTTCATGAATCATGAGTTCAAAATATGGGTATTTATTAAATAAATATTGGGTAGTATTTTAAAAAAGTTCAATTAGAATCCAAAAATTGTACAAAAACACATCCTGAGGGGAGACATCGCGGATTGCGATGTTTACTTAAGAAAAATTAGCTTGAGGAACGCTCATGCAGATCGGAATTCCAGCCGAAACTGTTGTCGGTGAAAATCGCGTCGCTGCGACGCCTGAAACAGTAAAGAAGTTGATCAGCGCTGGTCATAGCGTCGTTATTGAACGTGGAGCAGGGGTAAACGCTGCTTACATCGATAGTGCCTATGAACAAGTTGGTGCCAAAATTACGGATGATGCCTATACCGGTAGTCAAATGATTTTGAAAGTTCGTGCGCCTAAAGGTGACGAAATTCAAAAACTCACAGCGGGTACCACCGTTGTGGGGATGTTTGACCCTTACCGCAACACCGAACTTGACCAATTTGCGTCACAAAACGTGTCTGCATTTGCATTGGAACTTTTGCCACGAACCCTATCTCGTGCGCAAAACATGGACGTACTTTCATCTCAAGCCAACCTTTCAGGTTATAAATCTGTGCTTTTGGCTGCGGCAGAATATCAACGTATGTTCCCAATGTTGATGACAGCAGCAGGTACAGTGAAACCTGCACGTGTTGTGATCATGGGCGTAGGTGTTGCAGGCTTACAAGCTATTGCAACAGCAAAACGTTTAGGTGCCGTAGTTGAAGCAACTGACTTACGTCCTACAGCACGTGACCAAGTTGAATCTTTGGGTGGTAAATGGTTAGACGTACCAATGTCACCAGAAGAGCAACAAAAAGCAGCTGATGCTGCAAAAAATGGTTATGGCTGGATGCCAGGTGAAGACTACATTCGTGACCAAGCGATTATTGTTGATAAAGCCGTATCGAATGCTGACATCGTGATTACGACTGCATTATTGCCGGGCCGTGACGCACCACGTTTAATCAAAGCAGAAACTGTTGCCAAAATGAAACCGGGCTCAATCATTTTAGATATGGCGGTTGAAACTGGCGGTAACGTTGAAGGTTCTGTCTGCGGCGAAAATGTCGTGACTGCAAATGGTGTGAAAATTCTCGGTATCCCAAATATTCCTTCAACAGTTTCGACTGAAGCGTCGGCACTGTATGCACGTAACGTTTTGAATTTCATTGAAACCATGTTTGATAGCGAAAAGAACTTCGCGATTAACCCTGAAGAAGAAATTCAAAAAGCACTACTTGTCACTCATGGCGGCCAAGTGCTGCTGAAACGTGGTTAAGGAGAATCATCATGGTTGAAACGATTACTATTTTTGTCTTGGCAATCTTTGTTGGTTACTACGTGGTTTGGGGGGTAACACCTGCACTACACACACCATTAATGGCTGTAACCAATGCTTTGTCATCGATCATTATCGTTGGTGCGATGATTCAAACCGTTGGTATCCCAGGTATTGTGGATGCAAGCGTACAGTTCCAAAGCATTAACGTGGTGAGTATTTTAGGTGCGATTGCTGTTTTCCTTGCAAGTATCAATATTTTTGGTGGCTTTGCGGTGACTGCACGTATGCTTGAAATGTTCAAACCTAAGCAAAAGAAAAAAGAGGGTTAATCCATGGAATTCATTAAAGAATATGCGGATTGGTTCTACCTGATTGGTGCCGTTCTTTTTATCTTAACGTTGCGTGGTTTGTCTGGTCCGAAAACTGCGATTCAAGGTAACCGTTACGGCATGATCGCAATGGCGATTGCTGTAATTACTACATTCTTTGTTGCAGATCATCCCGTGATTTGGATGATTGTGGGTGCAATGGTGTTGGGTGCAGTCGTAGGTATTGCACGTGCAAAAACAGTTCCGATGACGCAAATGCCTGAAACTGTGGCACTGATGCACTCATTGGTCGGTTTGGCTGCGGTACTGATTGCGATCGCTGCAATTCTACATAACAACCAATTGACTGCGGCATTCGCGGAGAATGAAGCGGTATTAACAGCTGCGGGTGTAGAACATGCCCACATGAGCAAAGTTCATTTATTTGAATTGTTTGTAGGCTGTTTCGTTGGTGCGATTACTTTCACAGCGTCTGTATTTGCTTATGGTAAATTGGCTGCGAAGAAATGGGCAAAAACCATTTCGGGTGGATGGGTAAAACCTGTTCAAGCTTTAATTTTCCTTGCAATGTTAGCGTGTGGTATCTACTTCTTCACTACAGGCAACATGAATGCTTTCTGGGCAATGACTGTTCTTGCACTTGCATTTGGTTGGGTATGGATTGCACCTGTAGGCGGTGGTGATATGCCAGTGGTGGTATCGCTACTGAACTCATTCTCAGGCTGGGCTGCAGCAGGGATTGGTTTCACGCTTGAAAACAACATGCTGATTGTTGCAGGTTCACTGGTTGGTTCATCGGGTGCAATTCTGTCTTACATCATGTGTAAAGCCATGAACCGTTCAATCATCAACGTTTTGTTTGGTGGTGCAATGGGTGGTACAGCAGTAGCGGCGGCAGATAATGGTGAAAAAGCACAGCGTAATCACCGTTCAGGTTCTGCAGACGATGCTGGCTTCTTGATGTCAAATGCGGACAGCGTGGTGATCGTACCGGGTTATGGTATGGCGCAAGGTCGTGCACAAAATGCCGTGAAGGAATTGTGTGAAATCTTAAAAGAGCAAGGTGTAAAAGTTCGTTTTGCGATTCACCCTGTGGCAGGTCGTATGCCGGGCCATATGAACGTACTTTTAGCTGAAGCTGACGTTGCATATGAAGACATTCTTGAAATGGACGAGATCAACTCAGACTTCCCAGCAACAGATGTAGTACTGGTGATTGGTGCGAATGACGTTGTGAACCCAGCGGCAAAAGACGATCCAAGTTCTCCAATTTACGGCATGCCAATCCTTGAAGCACATAAAGCACGTACCATTATGGTGATCAAACGCTCTATGGCTACAGGTTACGCAGGTCTAGATAATGACTTGTTCTATAACGATAAAACGATGATGATCTTCGGTGATGCGAAGAAAGTTGTGGAAGATATGACAAAAGCCATTAATGGCGGTGGTCATTAATCCATATTGCCAAAGTCCCGCTGTGATAAAGCGGGATTGAGGAAGATTTAAACCACCTTCGGGTGGTTTTTTGTTTTCTTCGCTTTTATTTTCTTGGCTTTTGATTAATGAATGCTTCACACTAAAAGTGCACAAATATTTAGCGCATCAGGTGCTTGAATCAAATTGATGCGTGTTTTGAAACCAAGGTACAGATCGATGAGCTGTTTTGTTCCATTAAATTCGATCTCAGTGATTCAAAATATTGTCGCGAACTGGTTTTGTGACGCAATGCATTGAAAAATAATTAATTGTCTGAAATTTGGTATTCTTTTTGCACAGCATGGTTATTCTTGGGGGAATAATCATGAAAAAAACATACTTGATGGCACTGTTTCTGAGTGTCCTGACATCGACTGCATGGGCAGTTGACCCGCAAATCGCCAGTAATATTCAAGACATTCGTATTTCGCTCGACAGTATTTGGGTGGTACTGGGCGGCATCTTGGTGTTCTTTATGCAAGCTGGATTTGCCATGATCGAAAGTGGTTCAGTTCGCAGTAAAAACACTATGAACGTACTCATGAAAAACTACATGGATGCCTGCTTGGGTGGTCTGGTGTTTTGGTTGGTGGGTTTTGGTCTGATGTTTGGGGTAAATACGACGGGCTGGTTTGGCTTAAGTCATTTTGCACCCGATCAACTGGATGATTGGCACTGGAACCTCCTATTTTTCCAAATGATGTTTGCTGCAACGGCAACCACTATTGCCAGTGGTGCAATGGCAGAGCGGATTCATTTTGTCGCTTATGTGGTGAGTGCGGCCGTTGTATCCGGTTTGATTTATCCTCTCTTTGGTAGTTGGGCATGGGGCAGTTTATTTGGCGGAGACGGTTGGTTAAAAGCACTCGGGTTTATCGATTTTGCAGGTTCGACCGTGGTGCATTCTATGGGCGGCTGGGTGGCTTTAGCGGGCATCATCGTACTAGGTCCACGTTTGGGACGATTTGGACGCAATGGGCAAAGCCATTATTTACCGGGGCATAACTTACCATTAGTGGCATTAGGTGGTTTTATTTTATGGTTAGCATGGTTTGGTTTTAATGCAGGCTCGACCATTAATGCCAATGTCAGCGTAGGACGTATTGCTTTAAATACGCACCTTGCAGCGTGTGCTGCAGCGGTTGCATATATGTTGCTCTGTCTCATCCGATCTAAAGCCATTTTGATCCGCAGCACGATCAATGCCTCACTGGGTGGCTTGGTTGCCATTACGGCAGGCTGTGCAACGATGTCTCCACTCTATGCAGTCATCACCGGTTTATGTGCAGGTGTTATGGTGACCTTCCTGCCAATGCTCATGGAAAAAATGAAACTGGATGATGTGGTGGATGCGGTGACGGTACATGGTTTCTGTGGCGCATGGGGAACATTGGCTGCAGGGATCTTCCTTGAAAATAATATGTTTAATGGCGATGTCATCGCGATACAAGGGCTTGGGGTGATTGCAGCCTTTTTATGGGGTTTTGGCGTTGCGTTCATTGTATTTAAGGTCTTGGACAAATTGTTGGGTGGCTTACGGGTGAGTAAGCAACATGAACAAAGGGGTTTGGACTATACCGAACATGCTGAATTGTCTTATCCCGAGTTTCAAAAAGATGTGACTTTTGAAACGGATGAAATGACTAAACGTCATTAACAGGAGTAAAGCAATGAGCACCGAACTGTTGAATTTGGCACAACGCCGCGAAGCTTTAGAAAAAGGCTTACAACAATTTATTCATGGGACTTTACTCGACAGTGCGCTACGGCACTGGGAGCAGCAGTACAGCATGAAACCGTCATTTGTATTGAATCGCTTCTTAAATGATATCTGTACCACAGAGGAGCTGCGCTTTTATCGTAAAGATATGCTGAAGCAAGTTTTGTATGAGTTATCTACCTTAGAAAAGCAGGAACTGTTAAGGGTTGAAAAACCGCAGGAGCAGGTGCAAGAAGATGAGCTCATTGCAGAGACCATTAGCGAGGCCTTTTTAGGCTTTATCGAGTCAGTCATGCTGACGGTGAAATCTACAGATCAGGCTGATTTCACCCAAGATGTGATTCAGCAATTAGAAGAAATCGGGCTGGCAATTGCAGCAAATGCACAAATTAATTCAGCGAGTTTTGTCGAGTTTTTGCCCTTGACCAGTTATGCCAAAGTTTTGACGAGCATTTATGAAGTGTATTGTGACTTTTATGGCCCGATGCGTGCAGACCAAGTTTATGCACAAACCAAGCTGAAAATTAAAGCCAATTATCCTGAGGTGGATTTACATCAACTGCTTTAGTGTAGGGGGTAAAACACCATGAAGCTGATTGTCCGTGTATAAAGTGAAGGGATAAAAAAAGCGACCTAATTAGGTCGCTTTTTTCTGGAAGCTTAAGCTACAGTTTCTGGAGCTGTACGCCATAAGCTTTCTAAATCATAGAATTTACGTGCTGTAGGTAACATCACATGTACCACTACAAAACCGAGATCAATCAGGATCCATTCTGCATCACGTTCGCCTTCAACACCGATAGGGCGGAATCCAGCTTTACGTGCTTCTTCTGCCACGTTGTCTGCAAGAGACTTAATGTGACGAGTTGAAGTACCGCTCGCAATTACAATCGCATCTGCGACATTGCTGATTGCTTTGATATCAAGTTCAACAATATCTTTGGCTTTTACATCTTCAAGTGCTTCACGTACAACAGCTAAACAAGCTTGTACATCTTTGATATTTGCGAGATCGTGAGAATTAGAAGCGCTGGGCGATGGTTCTAAATTCATAGAGGGTATGATTTCCTGACAATTTTACATGTTCTAATATAGCGGTTTTGTTGATGAATTTCAAATCAACACGTCATTGACCATTGGCTAAATGAGGGAAGTATTTGTCTTTCCACGCAAAAGAATGTGATGAGTTGCTTCGTGGTCGGTATTCAGCCGCGATGTAACCTGTATATTGGCTTTGATCTAACCATTTAAAAATCTCAGCAAATGGAATCTGCGCTGAGTCAGGTTCATGTCGCCCCGGACAGTCAGCAAACTGTATGTGACCGATATCCTGAATATTTTCTGCCAAAGTACTGAGGATGTCTTCACCCATCATCGCCATGTGGTAGCAGTCATATTGCATCTTCAAAGTAGAGTGTTGTACAGCTTCAAGCATTTCCTGAGCTTGGGCAATATTTTGCACCAAAAAGCGCGGCATATCAGTGCTATTAATCATTTCAAATAGCGGTTGAATATGATGTTCAGACAACATGTGGCACGCCAGTTTGAGGTTGCTCGACAAGGTATTTAAACATGGGAGCAAGTCAGCATCTTGTGGCTGTTTGCCGGCTAAAATATTGACACTCGGTACATTTAACGCAGTGGCATAGCGAATGCATTGTTCTAAGGCCTGATGAAATTGATTTTCACGCCCCGGAACTCCCGCAAGACCATCACCGCCTTGCATCAAATCACCCGCAGGGACATTGATTAAACACAGGCTTAAATCATTGATGGTGAGTTGGGTTTGGATTTGCTCAATACTCAGCTCATACGGAAACTGAATTTCTACATGCTTAAAACCGTGTTCACGAGCCAAAGCAAAACGCTCTAACAACGGCACTTCGGTAAAAATCATGGATAAATTAACCGCGAGCTGAGTCATGTATATCGTCCTTGAAGCAATTTACTTCTAAAGTGGGAGTTGTTAGTTTTGTTCGACATGTTGAATGATGGTGGCTAAATCTTTTTCTGCAAAACCATTGTCCTGATGGGCTTTGAGTTGCGATAAAGCAAGGCTGGCAACAGGGATGCTTAATTCAAACTGGGCAGCCAGTTGGACTGCATTATTCAGGTCTTTAGATAAAGTTTGAACTTTCCATTGCACGGGCTCGAACTGATGCGTTGCCATACGTGGAGTTAAAATCTGAAAAGGCTTTGAATCTGCAAAACCACCGGCAAGTGCTGGTGCTAATAACGTGGTGTCTACACCTGATTTCTCGGCCAGTGCGACAGCTTCTGCGATTAACGTGCTATTGGCAGCGACGATCAGCTGATTACAAATTTTGGTGGCTTGACCTGTACCTGAGTCGCCCATGCGGGTAACACGTTGAGATAAAACATTGTAAATCAGACTCAAATCTTGAATCGTTTCAGCATCACCACCGGCAAAGATGACCAAGGTGCCTTGCTCAGCGCCTGCTGTGCCCCCCGAAACAGGAGAGTCAATCCAAGTGACTTGTTGTAACTTTGCAGCATGAGCCAATTGATGAGTTTGATTCACAGAAAGACTCGAAAAATCGACAATAATTTGTCCTGCCGCTAAATGATTTTCGATGCTTGCATATACCGCGGCAACAGCAGCATCGTCTGCGAGACAAGATAAAACCACAGGATAATGGGCAATCTTCTCCAATTGAAGCGCTGTCGCGCCAATCGCAATCAACTCATCACACGCAGCAGCAGTTCTGTTCCACACCGCTACTTCAAATCCTGCCTGAATGAGACGCGTGGCCATACGGCTACCCATCAGCCCCATACCTAGAAATGCAATTTTTGTATTACGATCAAACGCCATGTGCTGTACTCAATCTATCCTGTGTGACTATTTTACTTATATTGGCGTGGTAAAAACTGAACCTCTGGGTTCTTGTCTTTTTTACGTGCCAATTGGCTGTTTTTGCCGAGCAGTAATTTTAATTGCCAGATTTTTTCTAAGCGTAAAGATCGTTTTGGACTATGTTCCATGGCATCTAGCACTTGTTTTGCCGCTGCCAAGGCATCTGGAGAACGTTGTGATAATTCTTCGGCTAACTGCTGCGCCTGAAGCAAAGGTTGTTCATTTAAATGTGTCACCAATCCAATTTCCTTGGCATATTCTGCGTCAAAAATACGTGCTGTTAAGGTTAATTCTTTGGCTAAATCCAGTCCTATCACACCTTTGAGTGAGCGAGTTAAGCCCATATCAGGGACTAAGCCCCAACGACTTTCCATAATTGACATTTGCGTTTTCGGGTGGGCAATACGGATATCGGCAGCCAAGGCAAGTTGCATGCCTGCACCAAAACAAAAGCCTTCAAGTGCTGCAATTACGGGAACAGGAAGTTGCTGCCAAATCAGAAAGGCTTTTTGAAATAAACTTTGACCGGGCTTTAACAGTTCCCACGCAGCATAGGCACGATTTTTCGGATCATTCAGGTCAGCCAAATCAATGCCAGCACTAAATACATTGGCTTCACCCGTTAAAATGACACAGCGTAAGCTACGATCTTTTTTTAATTTTTCAGCGGTGCTGACCAATTCTTTGAGCAATGCAAAGCTCATTGCATTACGTTTTTCTGGACGGTTTAAGTAAACCGTTGCAATGCCATTATTTTTTTCTACACGTAATAAAGTCATGGTAATTACTCTTGTTGTTACTGCGCCCGAGCATAGCATGCACCCTGACAGGATACATGACAGTGCAGTCACAACAGAAGCTGGACGGCACTGACTTTAGTCGGACTGCGCTTAATTATTTTGTTTGGCTAAGATTTGTTGAGCTGCGTGTTCAACTTGCCCCATGACATTTTTTAACTCATCAAAACGGTTCAGGGTTTCTTGAACAAAAGCATCATCCGCTTTACGGCGTTCCTTACGTAAGGTCGATACAAATTGCTCAAATTGACCTGAAACCTCTTGGAGGGTCGGAGCGCCCACATAGCGGGTTGCGCCATAAAGCCGATGTAGCACATGCTCTAATTGTGGAAAATCTTCATCTTCGATGAGCTGTGCCATTTCATGGATTTCTTGTTCAAAGCTATCGACGAGCATTTTCAGTAAATCGACCGCAAGGTCTTCTTTATTCGCGGCCAACTGCAAGCTTTGCTGCCAATCTAAAATACTTGGCTCTAGGGCTTCAATCACCGAACTTCGCTCTAAAACGGGCACTTTCTTAAAGTTATCGGTAGTCCATTGGGTCAAGATTTGAATAATTTGATCCATTTGAATAGGCTTGGTGACATAGTCATCCATACCGCTTTGTAGGAGCTTTTGTTTTTCATCAGAGAGCGCATGTGCCGTCAAAGCGATAATTGGAAGGCGCTTATGATTTTCAAAAGTCGACTCAAGAGAACGAATGGCACGCGTGGTATCGACACCTGACATCACAGGCATTTGAATATCCATAAAGATGAGGTCAAAAGCTGCCAAACCTTGCTCTTGGCGAGCCTGAATGATTTCAATGGCTTCTTGTCCACTCAAAGCCTTAGTGGTTTTAACATTTAACTCAGAGAGCAGGGCTTCAAGCACAATCAGGTTTGGTAAATGGTCGTCGACTGCCAAAATATGCAGACCTTGACCATTAAATTCTTCATGTTGCTCTTGATCAAACCACGGCTCATTACTCAACAACTGAATCAGCGCTGTACGGCTGAGTGGTTGATGCAATGGACGGGCACGGTACTCGTTCAACATGTTTGGATCGAGCATCATTTGGTAGCCATAAACCGCTAAGTTACCGCTATAACGATGACGAATTTCTTTCAGTAAAGCTTCAGAGTCGCCGCTATGATCGACGATCAACCAAGTATTTTCATTGGTTTGCAACTGATTGAGGCGACTAAATAAATCTAGGATTGACTGCGTTTCAATATGTTCAACATCATAATTTTCTAAATAATGACGTAGGACATTGGCAGTTGCTGGATGTGCCAAGTAGGAAACGACTTGGAGATTGCTAAATTGTGGATGCACAATTTCAATTTCATCATCGACCATAAAGCGCGCAGTAAACCAGAAGGTTGAGCCTTTTTCTGTTGGGGCACGTTCTTGGTTATCTTCAAAACCAATTTGTCCATGCATCAGGCTGACCAATTGTTTGGAGATGGCAAGACCTAAACCTGTACCACCAAATTGACGGGTCACAGATGCATCACCTTGCGAGAAGGATTCAAACAGTTTCTTACGGTCGGTACCGCTTAGGCCGATACCACTGTCTTGCACACTAAAGTGCAGCAGACATTGACCGATGTCATCATGCTCCATACGGACACGGACAATAATTTCACCATCTGGAGTGAATTTAATTGCATTTGAAATTAAGTTGGTCAAAATTTGCTTGAAGCGTAGGACATCACCAACCACAAATTTCGGCACATTGTCCGCATAGTAGAAGGTCATATCGATGTGTTTTTGTGCTGCCAATGGCGACAACATATCCATCACATCAAAGACGGCTTCTTCTAAGTCGAATTGCGCAGTTTCGAGTTCTAGTTTGCCTGCATCGATTTTCGAGAAATCAAGCACGTCATTAATTAAAGCCAATAAATGCGCAGAAGATTTACGAATCGTTTGTAGATATAAATTTTGTTCATTACTGAGGTTGCCTTGGCGCAGTAAAAGATGAATAAAGCCATCAATACTGTTCAGCGGTGTGCGCAGTTCATGAGAAATATTGGCCAAAAACACCGATTTTGATTGGTTGGCTTGAATTGCTTGGTCACGTGCTTGACGGTAGGTAATATTTTGCACTTCTAAAGTATCAAGCGTGCGTCTTAAGTCATCTTCCGTTTGTTCGGTATGTTCACGTAGCTCTAAGAAACTGAAATGTAAGCGTTTAACCACATTGGCTATATCACGCTGTAATAACCGGAGTTCTCCAGTACTGTTAATGATCATGTGCTGATCTAGAGTGTCGGCATTTAAACGTTGTAACTGCATGCGAATTTCGTACATTGGTGCGATCCAACGACGTGAATAAAAATTCAAACACAGCAAAAGTAATAAGAGCGTCAATAAACCCGTTGCAATCAACACGATTAACACGCGATAGCGGGCAATTTGCAGCGGTTGATTGTCCAGTTCAATGCTTAACCATGCTGGGGTCTGGGTTGAGTCTGAAATTTTCAGGGCGTAAATATGGTTGCCCTGATGTGCAATCGGTCCGATAAAAGACGCTTTACTGTTTAAAGCAGGCCAAATATCTTGATCTTGAAAGCCAATGCTCAGGCGGTTATTGCCTTTGAAATCTATAATCGCAGCACGAATCAAATGTTTTTCGTTCAACATGCTTTGCATGGCATTACGAGCTTGATCAAACTGCCACGGATAATGGTTGAGTAACTCTATGGCAGATTCTGACGTGGGTTGATAGCGCGTCAGGATCGCGACAGCCATTTGTTTTTGTTGTGCTTTGGCTGCATTGGAGGTTTCTGTTATTACCAACATTGCACCGACACAGGCCAAAATGGTGATCGGCACAAAAATAAGTGCAATCAACTGACCATAGGCATGATTTAAGTGTAGGCGTTTAAAAAGCTTTTTGTTGATATTTGACATGGTTTAAGCAGTTTATTCCTTATGCCCCGAATATTAGCATGGATTATTTAAAACTGATTGCGCTTTAATCACTTTCGCGAAAAAGCGAGGCAAATGGGTGCAGGCAAAGGCATTTTTTCATACAATAGGCGCACCTCGATATAGGTGTGAATAATGAGTAATACAACCCCTGATTTTCAAGCAGACGATTTTTTATTAGACCATTACGTCGGCAACACGCCGTTAGTGCGTTTACAGCGTCTGGCAAGTCATACTCAAGCAACAGTATTAGCCAAGTTAGAAGGCAATAACCCAGCGGGTTCGGTCAAAGATCGCCCTGCATATAACATGATTATGCAAGCGGAAAAGCGTGGTCAGATTAAACTGGGTGATACGTTGATTGAAGCGACGAGCGGAAATACGGGGATTGCTTTAGCCATGGTTGCAGCAATGCGTGGCTATAAAATGACTTTGATCATGCCCGCAAGTTCTAGCCAAGAGCGTAAAGATGCCATGCGTGCCTACGGTGCTGAACTGATCGAATCAGAAAACATGGAAGAAGCACGTGATCTTGCCCTTCAAATGGAAAAAGACGGCAAAGGTTTAGTCCTAAACCAGTTTGGTAACCCAGACAATGTGGAAGCACATTACCTTACTACTGGGCCTGAAATTTGGAAACAAACAGGTGGTAAAATTACACATTTCGTCAGCTCAATGGGAACCACCGGGACCATTATGGGGATTTCGAAATATTTAAAAGAACAAAATCCGGATATTCAAATTGTTGGTTTACAACCGTCTGAAGGTTCAAACATTGCCGGTATTCGCCGTTGGCCACAAGAATATCTTCCTACGATTTTTGACCCTTCACGTGTTGATCGCATTATGGATATTCCGCAAATTGAAGCGGAAAAAACAGCTCGTCGTTTAGCACGTACAGAAGGTATCAGTGCAGGTACCTCATCGGGTGGTGCGGTATGGGCTTCAGTTAAATTGGCTGAAGAAAATCCGGATGCCGTGATTGTTTGCATCGTATGTGACCGTGGTGACCGATACTTGTCTACTGGTCTATTCTCTGTTGTTGATCCTGAATAATTACAGTGGCCGATCGGCACTGGTGAGTACTTATGCGTTTACCTGTTTTAATTTTTGATATCGAAACACTGACAGATTTGAAGTCAGGTGCGCATTTGTATGGACTGGATCTGCCTGAGGTGGATCTAGATGCTGCGCTGACTAAACTGCGTCGCCAAGAGGCGGGCACGGATTTTCAGCGTTTGGCCTTGCATGAAATTGTCTGTATCTCTGGACTATGGATTGATGAAAAGGGCATGAAGTTGTTTTCATTTAGCCGTGAAGACAATAGCGAAGCTGAAATTTTAAAAAAATTCGTTTCTATTTTTGAAAAGCGTCATCCGACCTTGGTCAGTTGGAACGGTTCACAGTTTGATTTGCCTGTGATTTTGTTCCGTGCCATGTATCACGGACTATCTGCACCAAGTTTGTTCGATCAGGGCGAGATTGATACGCAAAAGCGCTATAATAACTACCAGAATCGTTATCATCATCGTCATGTAGATTTGATGGATGTCATGGCCATGTTCCATGGTCGTCATTTTCAAAAGCTCGACGATGCAGCACATTTACTTGGTTTCCCCGGTAAACGTGGTGATGGTGGCTACCATGTGCCTG
Source organism: Acinetobacter sp. YH12140 (assembly GCF_013418475.1). Lineage (NCBI taxonomy): Bacteria > Pseudomonadati > Pseudomonadota > Gammaproteobacteria > Moraxellales > Moraxellaceae > Acinetobacter > Acinetobacter sp. YH12140. The sequence continues at coordinate 96,167 of NZ_VPBZ01000011.1, read as the reverse complement.
AATATGTGCGTGAACAACAGTGGATGGAACTGACCAGCTACTGTGAAGGTGATGTGCTCAATACATGGTTGATTTATTTACGCTGGCTGTTGCTGAAAGGACAGTTATTGTTAAATGATCATCAGCACTTGATTCAAAGTACGATTCAATATTTACAAACTCAGCCGCAACACGCTGACTTTTTATTGGTATGGCAGCAAACCTCGCAACGTACCGAATTCACCCAATCTGATTTCCCATCTTCCACACATTAGGTACGCATGAAACACAAAGCCAAACCCCAAAAAGCCCAACAACCCATTTATACATTTCAGGTTGAATCGCTTTCACATGAGGGGCGAGGCATAGCGCACTTTGGGACGCATCCAGATCATCCTGCAGAAAAACACGGTAAGAAAGTCTTTATCCGTTATGCCTTGCCGGGTGAAACGGTGCGTGCGCGTATTACTAATGTCGTTAAGCGTCTCGAAGAAGCAGACAGTCTGGAATTACTGAGTGAAGAGTCTGCTCTACGGGTTAAACCGGCCTGCCCACATTATGGGGTTTGTGGTGGGTGTAGCATGCAGCATATTCATCCCGACGAGCAAATTCGTTTAAAACAAGATGTTTTACAATCACATTTGCAACATTTTGCTGGGATACAACCTGATCAATGGTTAGCTCCTTTACGTTCATTGCGTGAAGACTACCGTCGCAAAGCACGTATTGGTGTGCGTTACCTACCTGCAAAAGATAAGCTTGTGGTTGGCTTTCGTGAAAGCCAGTCAAATAAACTGACTTCGATTGACCGTTGTATGGTGTTGGATCGTGAGTTTGGCTCCATCACCACACTCAAACAATTGTTACAAAGTCTGCAAGGTAAAGCAGATATTGGGCATATGGAACTGGCCATGGGAGATCAAGAAATTGCCCTCCTAATTCGTCATACGGCGGAACTTTGCGCGGAAGATGTCAACCAATTAGTAAAATTTGCGTTACATAAAGAGTGGCAACTGTACTTGCAACCTGAAGGGCCAGACAGCTTACATCGCGTGGATCATCCCGATGCACCGATGCGTCTGCACTATGGTCTAAGTGACTTTGCTGTGGAATTTGGCTTTAATCCTCAAGACTTCACGCAAGTGAATTCCACGATTAATCCGCAAATGGTGAAACTGGCATGTGAATTGCTTCAGTTACAACAAGGTGAGCGAGTTCTAGATCTGTTTTGTGGCTTAGGAAACTTTTCTTTACCACTTGCTCAATGTGTGGGTTCAACGGGTCAAGTCATTGCAGTTGAAGGGAGTGAAGAAATGGTTCAGCGTGGTGCAGAAAATGCACAAAACAATGGCCTTTCGCAACTGAAATTTTATTCACAAGATTTAACAAAAGATTTTTCGCATCATTCTTGGGCAAAACAAGGATTTGATGCATTATTGATAGACCCACCACGTTCTGGTGCAGAAGAAATAATGCGTTATGTGCCCAAATTTGGTGCAAAAAGAATCGTTTATGTGTCATGTAATCCTGCAACACTAGCACGCGATGCTGGAATGCTGGTACAACAAGGCTACCGTTTGAAAAAAGCGGGTGTCATGGACATGTTTACCCATACAGGGCATGTCGAATCGATTGCTTTGTTCGAAAAAGAAAATCAGATAAACGATTAAAAGTTATGAAGCGTAGAAAACTAGGAGTAGGGTATGGTCACAGTACGTGAACAATTACCTGGACGTCTCAATGAGTTGTCACAGGAAACGACTGTAGAACATGCCGAGCAAGCACAGCATGATTTGGCTGAATGGCTAGAGCGTGTGAGTGGCATGTTTGACGGGGCTCCTCTAAAGCAACTCGAAGAAGTTGCACATCTGACCTTACAGAATGAACTTGAAACAACGGTCAACCATCGCTCGAATACCTTCTATACGGGTATTGAAATGGCGGATATTCTTGCTCATCTGTATGCGGATGAAGATACGTTATCAGCAGCCATGCTGTATCGAAGTGTTCGTGAAGGCGTAACCAGTTTAGAAGAAGTCCAAAGCAAATTTGGCGATCAAGTGCATGCTTTGGTGAAAGGCACGCTTGCCATGGGTAAGTTGTCTGACCTGATTGAGCAAAATAAACGTCTAGAAGATCATTTTAATAATAACCAGCGTGAACATTTGACCGGCATTTATAAAATGCTGATTTCGGTGACCGAAGATGTTCGCGTTGTATTAATCAAACTTTCTGAACGTACCTATGCATTACGTGAGTTAGCGCATTCAACCAAAGAGCGTCAAGAGCGTGTCGCACGAGAAATTTTAACCATTTACTCGCCGCTCGCGCACCGTTTAGGGATTGCACAGCTTAAGTGGGAGCTTGAAGATCTCGCTTTCCGTTATCTAGCACCTGAACGCTATAAAGAAATTGCCTCTTTACTGAATGAAAAACGTTTAGAGCGTGAACAATATATTCAGTTCGTTACAGAAAAGTTGCGTAAAGAACTATTAGATCATGGCATTGAGGCCGAGATTAATGGTCGGGTGAAACACATTTATTCGATTTATCGAAAAATGAAGAGTAAGAACCTGAGCTTTGATCAGCTTTATGACATTCGAGCGGTTCGTGTTTTGGTGGATAATGTACCTGAGTGTTATCACACACTGGGGATCGTCCATCAGATTTGGCGTCATATTCCGCATCAGTTCGATGATTATATTACCAACCCGAAAGCCAATGGTTATCGCTCACTGCATACGGCCGTGATTGCAGAGAACAAATCTTTAGAAGTGCAAATTCGTACGCATAATATGCACGAAGAAGCTGAACTCGGGGTGTGTTCGCACTTTAACTATAAAGAAGGCTCTAAAACCACAGATTATTCATTTAATCATCGCTTACATTCTTTGCGTGCAGTGCTTGAACATTATCAAGAACGAAATGATGCCAGCGCACATAAAGAAGATGAAGATTCTGAAAACTTCGAACAAATCCAAGAGTTTGAAGATTTTGAGAAAATCTATGTGTTTAGTCGTGATGGTGATATCAAAGAATTACCACGCGGTTCGACCGTGCTTGACTTTGCCTATCATGTGCATACTGAAGTGGGCAACAAGTGCTATGCAGCACGGGTGAACCAACGTTATGTACCTTTAACCTATACCCTAAAAACTGGGGAGCAGGTCGAGATTTTAACCAAGAAAGATCGTGAACCGAACCGAGATTGGTTGGTGAACTCGCTGGGTTATATCAAGACGGCTCGTGCACGTGACAAGTTGCGTCATTGGTTCCGTCAGCAAGACCGTAGTAAAAACTTGGAAGTGGGACGTGAGATTCTGAATAAAGAATTGTCACGTTTGGCGATTCACCCGAAAAGTATCGATTTGAATGATTACTGCAATCATTTTAATGTGAAATTGGGTGAAGATATATTGATTGGCTTGGTGAGTGGTGACATTAGCTTGCATGCTTTAATCAATCAGGTTAACCGTCATATGCACCTCGATCAGGATGAGCCTGAACTGGTGTTAAAACCAACCTTGAACCCACGTGCAAGTCATACGCTTTCGGCGCATGGTATTTTGATTGATGGTTTGGACAATGTAGAACTACACATTGCTCAGTGTTGTCAGCCTGTGCATGGTGAATCGATTGCTGGTTATATCACCCTGAATCGTGGCGTAAGTATCCATAAGGTCGCATGTCCGGATTATATCCGTATGATTGGGCAAGAGCCTGAACGTGCGGTTGAAGCGGATTGGGAAATGCAGCCAACTCGTGGTCAAAGTGTGCAAATCGTGGTGGAAGCTTATGACCGTCGTGGTTTGCTTAAAGATCTGACTCAAGTGATTTTCTCAGACCAAATCAATATTCGTCAGGTGAATACCATTTCCGAGAGTGATGGTATTGCCAATATGAAGCTGTTGATTGAAGTGAAAGGCTTGGCGCAGTTGTCGAAACTGTTGGCACGTCTAGAGCAACAACCAGGCATTATCAGCGCACGTCGCTTGGTACAAGGTAGCTAAAAATAAAGCTGTATAAAAAACCCGCTGCGTGCGGGTTTTTTATTATATTGGGGGAGAGAAATTATAAAATTGAATGCTTATGCTGCCTTCAGAGCTTTTTGAAAAGCGTCGACAGAATCTAACACAAGCCATTGACCACTGGGTGGCAACAGGCTCTTTTAAAAATGGCAAAGCCGTGTGTGAACATTTTGGCTTAGCAGTTCCTTTAATTTCCCAATTATTAAATAGTCATCGGCAGATTGGAGAGAAATTTGCACGTGAGTTAGAGTCACAATTGGGACTCATAAAGGGAAGTTTGGATTATGAAGTTCAGTTTATAGAGCAAGATAAGCGCACTAAGAAACAAGCAAGCTTGGTCCTTTTTGAAATGCAGGTGGTTGAGACACAGGCATTTTCGTTAAAATTGATTTCAAATGATTCATCTCAATATTCAGCATTATTTAAAAACACTCAAGACCTGTATTTGATTCGCATCACAGCATCGTATTATGCCCCTGTATTACAAGAGGGTTGGCTTGTGGTCTGTGATGAACGGCGAGGGGTAGAGAGAGCGGATCTAGCCTGTGTATATTTGCGAAATGGCTTAAATTTAATTTTAAACGTGATACAGCAAACAGATGATACATGGCAATTTGTAAGTCTAGACCAAAAACGACAGGTGGAATTCCAGCAATCCGATATTGAAAAATTACATCCTATTATTGCGATCTTACCTAGCTCATTTATTTAAATTGGTAGCATAAAAAAACCCATCCGAAGATGGGTTTTGATCTGAAATCAAAGTTGAAAATTTTAAGGAATCTCTTCTTCTTCAAATTCAGGCTTCACTTGTACAATGAAGTCTTGACGGTTTAGACCACGCCATAGCGCGAAGGCTGTACCAATGTAGATTGATGAATATGTACCCACAAATACACCAACAAACATTGCAACAGAGAACCATTTCAGACCATCACCGCCCAGTACCATCATCGCTACAACAACCAATAACAGTGTCATAGAGGTGTGAATGGTACGGCGAAGTGTTTCAGTCAAAGCACTGTTCACAACTTCAAGAGGTTCAGCACCGCGAATCTTACGGAAGTTTTCACGAATACGGTCAGATACAACGATGTTATCGTTGAGCGAGAAGCCGATAATCGCGAGTAGCGCAGCCAAAACTGTTAAGTCAAACGGCCACTGCATCATAGCAAAGATACCAATGGTCACCACGATATCGTGGAATAAAGACAGTACAGCGCCCATCGCAAGTTTGAACTCAAAGCGAATAGTGACATAAACCAGCATGAGCAGTAGGGCAAGACCAACAGCGCCCGCAGAACGCACGTAGAGTTCATTACCGACTTGACCACCCACCACATCGACTTTATGCACTTCTGCTTTATTGCCCGGCAATTGAGCGGCAGTCGTAATGGCTTTGGTTAAGTCTTCAGCTTCAATGTCTTTTTGAACTGGCATACGAACCATCAGGTCGCGGTCAGATCCTAAAGTTTGTACTACAGGATCTTTAAAACCAGCTTTTGTCAGCGCTGAGCTCACATCGGTAGATTTTACTGGTTGACTATAGTTCAACTCTGCTGCTACACCGCCAGTAAAGTCCAAACCGAGGTTTAGACCTTTGGTGCAAATAAAAAAGATACTTGCGAGCGTTAAGATAATCGATATCAAGGCTGCCGGTTTGGCAATCTTCATAAAGGGAATAATGTGCTCGTTATCCGGACGGCCGTATTGTTTCGGTTGAGTATTTTCAGTCATCTTCGATCTCCTAAATGCTCAACTTCTTCAGGTTACGTTTTTTACCATAAATGATTTGTACGATTGCACGTGTCACGGTAATCGCTGTGAACATTGAGCAGACAATACCAATCATTAGGGTAACCGCGAAGCCTTTAATTGGGCCTGTGCCAATTGCGAACAGAATGAAAGCAACCAAGAATGTGGTTAAGTTGGAGTCAAAGATGGTGTTATACGCACGATCATAACCCGCAACAATCGCCTGTTTCGGCGAGGCACCCCATTTAATTTCCTCTCGTATCCGCTCACAGATCAGTACGTTGGCATCGACCGCCATACCAATGGTAATTACGATACCTGCAATACCCGGAAGGGTGAGGGACGCGCCAATCCAAGACATGATGGTTAAAATCATGGCAAGGTTAACCACGAGTGCAAAGTTGGCAATCAAGCCGAACACACGGAAGAAGACCACCATCCAAATCGCAACCAATAAGAAACCGATTTGAGTTGATAATACGCCTTTGTCGATGTTTTCTTGACCGAGACTCGGACCAATCACACGTTCTTCAACGAAGTACATTGGCGCTGCTAATGCACCTGCACGTAACATCAATGCAAGTTCAGACGCTTCTTGAGGTGAATCTAGACCAGTAATACGGAACTGGGAACCCAATACGGCTTGAATCGTTGCCGCATTGATGACCACAGATTCGGTATAAGGTGTACGAACTTCAGTTTGTGTACCTGTTGCAGGATCAGCAACATAACTAATTTTTTGTTTGTTCTCGATGAACAGAACAGCCATTCGTTTGCCTACAGCATTACGAGTGGCTTCAGACATCAACTTACCGCCTGCAGTGTCCAACGTAATGTTTACTTCAGCACCACCTGTATCTTGGCTAAAACCTGATGACGCGTTTTGTACACGTTCACCCGTTAAGATACGGTTACGGTTAAGCAATAATTGACGACCACTGTCCAAAGATTCATAAGCAAAAGCTTCTGTACCCGGCGGTAATGAGCCTTTGGCTTGACCTGTGTATGGATCGATGTATTGATCATTTAAGTCAGAAACTAAGCGGAACTCAAGGTTTGCAGTACGACCAAGTACACGTTTTGCTTCAGCAGTATCTTGCACACCCGGTAATTCAACCACAATACGATTGCTACCTTGAGTTTGTACTAATGCTTCCGCTACACCTAACTCGTTAATACGGTTACGTAAAGTTGTTAAGTTTTGGTTGACAGCATAAGACTGAATTTCTTGTTTACGTGTATCTGTGTAGCTTAAACGTAGTGTTGAACCTTCAGTTGTTGCAACCGCTTGTTGAGTATATTCATTGCCGTTACGACGAAGGAAATCCATAGCTGCAGAACGATCATCATTATTTGCAAATTGCATCGTAATGGTGTTGTTGTTCAAAGATAAGCTATTGAATTTTAATTTATTGTCGCGAAGTTGGCGACGTAAGTCAGCCGCAGACGTTTCCATACGTTGTGAAATGGCTTTATCCATATCCACTTCAAGTAGGAAATGTACACCACCACGTAAATCCAGACCTAGCTTCATTGGTTTAGCACCAATTTTTTGTAGCCATTCTGGCGTAGTAGGCGCAAGGTTCAGTGCGACGACATAATTTTCACCGAGCCCACGACGCAGTGCTTCTTTTGCTTTTAATTGTTGTTCGCTCGAATCAACACGTAATAAAGCGGCATTATTGGTGAAGCTATTGTCATGGCTGGCAATATTTTCAGATTTTAAAATCTGCTCTGCTTTTTGTACGATGCTTTGATCAATCTGGGTACCGGCTTTGGCACCTGAAATTTGAACAGCAGGTTCATCAGGATACAAACTTGGCAGGGCATATAATGTACTGATGACTAGTACCACTAGAATCAGTAGATATTTCCATGCTGGGTAACGCATTCGTTTTCTTCTTAAAATGAAAAAAGCCGTGCGGGTGCACGACTTATTTTTTGATTAAAGGTTATTTAGAGTGCCTTCAGGCAGAACTGAAATCACACTTGCGCGTTGTACTTTTACTTCTACGCCACGGTTCAGTTCAACAACTGCAAAATCACCTTCGATTTTCGTGATTTTACCCATTAAACCGCCCGCAAAAACAACTTCACTACCAACACCTAGGCTTTCAATTAGTGCACGATGTTCTTTTGCACGTTTTGATTGAGGGCGCCAGATCAAGAAGTAGAAGATTGCGACAAATACCGCAATCATCAACAGGTTTGCCATCATGCTTGGTTGCTGTGCAGCTTCACCTGCTGCGTGAGCAGTAGAAATAAAAAGGCTCATTTCATTTTCCTAAACTAAAAAAACTGGTTATCAATACTTTGATAAATAAATTGGACTTGTTCAGCAATTTACCTTGTCTTTTTCTTCAGCGCAAATGCTGAAAGAATTAATCTTGAGGACAAGGTGGCACTTCCATGCCGCGACGACGATAAAAGTCTTCAACAAACTCATCAAAAGTGCCATGATCGAGAGCATCACGCATCGCTTCAGTCAGACGTAGGTAATAACGTAAGTTATGAATAGTACCGAGCATCGAACCGAGCATTTCGCCGCACTTCTCAAGATGGAAGAGATAAGATTTGGTGAAGTTTGTACATGTATAACAGTCGCAATGTGGGTCAAGCGGACTTTGATCATGACGATATTTGGCATTGCGAATACGCACTAAACCGTTGGTCACAAAATAATGACCATTACGTGCATTTCGTGTTGGCATCACACAGTCAAACATGTCGACACCGCGACGAACTGCTTCTACGATATCTTCTGGTTTACCGACACCCATCAAGTAACGTGGTTTATCCGCAGGCATTTTCTCTGGAAGATAATCCAATACTTTGATCATTTCTTCTTTAGGTTCGCCAACAGACAAGCCACCAATGGCATAACCATCAAAATCAATTTCTTTCAGACCATTTAAAGATTCATCACGTAAATCTTCATACATGCCGCCTTGGATAATACCAAATAGTGCATTACGGTTTTTCAGCACGTCATGATGTTGAGTCTTACAACGTTTCGCCCAACGTAATGAAAGCTGCAATGATTTTTGCGCTTCTTCATGTGTCGCAGGATAAGGCGTACATTCATCAAAAATCATCACGATGTCTGAATTCAGCGTGTGCTGAATATCCATCGAAATTTCAGGAGATAAAAAGACTTTAGAGCCATCAATCGGAGAGCGGAAAGTCACGCCCTCTTCTTTAATTTTGCGCATAGCGCCAAGGCTGAAGACTTGGAAACCGCCTGAATCTGTCAAAATCGGGTTATTCCATTTCATGAATTGGTGTAAGCCACCATGTTCACGAATAACATCTAGGCCTGGACGTAGATATAAATGGAAGGTATTGCCCAAAATAACTTGGGATTTAATTTCTTTAATGTCACGTGGGAGCATGCCTTTTACAGTACCGTAAGTACCGACAGGCATGAACATAGGTGTTTCAACAACACCATGTTCAAGGGTTAAACGGCCGCGACGAGCACGGCCCGATTGCGCCAATTTTTCAAACTTCATACAAGGTCCAGATCAAGGCGAAAAAACAGTTCGCTGATGGTAAGAGTGCTAAAAGTGCTCTATTTTCCTTGATTCTGCGGTTAAACGCTAGCTTTGTCGGGTGTTAAGTCTGTAAATTTATAGATCGCTTCTTGTGACAAGGCTTCATCTGAACTCTTGGCATTAAAATAAAACTGGTTAATTCGCTGCAAAATTTCTTCTTTTTCCATCGCAAATGTGCCTTTCGGGTCCGATGTCATGGCTACGATACTGTCAATGAGCTTTTGAATATAGGGGTTCGTGGTTGCATAACTTTTTTCTAAGCTTAAAAGATAGACTTCATTGGCAACATGTAAATAGCTATAAGGTTGTATTTCAACGATTTGTGCTAAATCAATCAGCAGGTCTTTATCATACTGAGACAGCTTCATACGTTTAGGTAAGCTGTCGAGTTTGAGCGGTTGTTTGGATTTAAGAAAATCGTCAAGTTGTGTACTTGGAGGATTTAAAACCTGAGCTGAATAAATCTCTATTTCGGGCTGTGTCGGCACCGTGATAAAAAACAGAATATTGTCCAATTCAATGCCATAGGACTGAGCCAAGTCGACTTTTGTTTGTTGTATGGCATTGAGCAAGATTGAAAGATGGTTAGCCGATTCAGACTTTATTATGCTTTCGATCGAAGATGGATCAAGGTCTAAAAGACCCACTTCATTTACAGATGTTAGTTTAAACTGCGCCAAGTCTTGACTTAAAGACGGTAGGCTACGATAGCGCCATTTCGACACATTCCATCGATCATGCGCTGCAAGATATTGAGCAGAATCTTCATCTTCGGCAAAAATACTACGCTGCGTAGAGACAGCGATATAATCCATGGATAAATAGGAATTGAAGACCAACGTACATGCGTAAATATGGTCGTCCTGGTGCTGTTCATAGAGTTTGAAAAACGCCTGAATCAGCACATTTTTTAGTGCATTAATTTGATTGTGCATATTTTATTTTTCTTTCTAGTTTTGGAGGTGCTTGATCACCTCATCATTATTTTTTTACTTTGGTACGTTAAAGCCCGAACTTAAAAGTTCGGACGATAATCAAAATTTTGGCTGGCAGCTTGATCGCGGAAAGGGCGAACCGCTTTTTTACTCAGCAATAGCGTATTAATAATATTGTTAGGAAACACTTGAATGTGGTTGTTGAACAACTCAACGTTGCGGTTAAAAATAGTAATCGCCGCACCGACATTTTCGTTTTGTTCTTCAATTTCATTCATCATTTTCAGATAAATATCATTGGCTTTAAGCTCTGGATAGTTTTCAACCACAACATTCAGGCTGCGCATTAGATCTTGATTTAAGGCTTCAATACGCTGTAATTGGCTGACATCGGTACTGTTTACGTTCAAATTCATAATGTTTTGACGGAGTTCAGTGACTTTTGCCAAAGTCCCTTGTTCAAAATTGGAATATTGCTCAACCAAAGGCTGTAATCCATCTAAAATTTTGATTTTTTGACGTTCATAGCTGGCTACATCTGACCATGCACGAATGGTTGCATTGTGATGTCGGACAATATTGTTGCGAATCATGATTGCACCAATCACCAATGCAATGATGATTAAAACAAAGATCAAAAGCCCCATAAAATTTTATCCTCAAGATAAAAGGTCGTAATTTAAAACATTATTATATGAAATCTATTTTAAAAACTGCGTTAAGTCGTTTTTCAAATTTTCTAAAGCATTTAATTTAAAGGTTCTGAGATGTCCACGCAATGCCGAAACATCCTTAATTCGTTTTGCTTTACTACTGACTTTAAATAAATCTGTAGAGCCAAGATAGCACATTATGCGGTGGCTCGGATGAAATAGCAGATCACCTTCACGGTTTTGAAAAAAATCCGCTAGTCGGAGGACAAAGCCCGGGCTGAGCAATTTAGCGATTTCCATTTGGTTCTCGCCATAAAACTTTAATTTTTGATTGGTTTGAATGTCGCTGCTGTGCCAAGGAAAACTATAAGGATAGCCAAAGTTTTTGCCTGTTGCAGATACGGCAAGTCCATGGATGCCAATATCAAAAACAAATATGCCCCACAGGTCTTTATGAATTTCTTTAACCGTGACTTCATCACCGTCTTTGTCACGTACCTTCAGTTCATTTACATAGTGATAATGAAAGACCATGACCTGATGCTGTTGCTGATTTTCATCTTCCCAAACGGTGCTTGCAAAGGTCTGAATATCATTCAAAAGGCTGCCTTGCTTAAACACGGGGAACATGCGTTTAAGATTGCCAATAAATTGCAGATTATTCAGTGGCATTGAAATGTATTGAGGCTGTCGGTTAAAAGCTAATTGGTATTTTCTGGCAATGCATTCGGTTTCTAAAAACGCAATAACTTCTTCGAGCGGATCATCTTTTTCATAGCTGATATAAGCCCAGAACACCATGGCCACCCCCGCAGCAAAGCAGAGCTGTGCCCAGCCATGATCGGGCTGAATCACAATAAACAGCATGAAGCCGATACCCAGCGCAGCTAAAGCTAAGGGGAGTAAATTTTCAAATTTGAGCGTAATGGGTGCATTCCATGGATGCAGCCCATCGAGGAGTTCTTGGTGAGTTTTTGCGTTTCGGCCTATATCCCAAAGCCGAGCGATATTCTGAAAAACTACAGCATTCTTCTTACGACGAATATGGATGGAGTGCTTTACAGAATCGATCGGCATGGGGACTAAGTCATCGCATGGTTATTGATGGTTAATATTATCAATTAACATCGCATCACCATAACTAAAGAATCGATATTGGCTTTCGACGGCATGGTGATAGGCATTCAAAATATTATCTCGACTGGACAACGCTGACACTAACATGAGCAATGTAGATTCAGGTAAATGGAAGTTGGTAATTAAACGATCGACTACTTTGAACTCATAACCTGGGTAGATAAAGATTTGTGTATCACCAGTCCAACCCTTGAGTTCGCCGCCATTGGCTTGAGCTGCACTTTCAGTCGCACGAGTCGCTGTAGTACCGACAGCAATAACTTTATTGCCACGTGCTTTTGTCTCACGGATTAAAGCCATAGATTCTTCTGATACGTCACACCATTCGCTGTGCATGATGTGATTTTCAATGTCATTGGTACGTACGGGTAAGAATGTACCTGCACCCACATGCAAGGTAACAAAGGTTTTATTTACGCCTTTGTCCGCCAATTTTTTGAGTAGCGCTTCATCAAAATGTAAGCTTGCTGTTGGTGCTGCAACTGAAGCCAATTTGGTCGGATCGTTAAAAACAGTTTGGTAACGTTCGGTATCAATCGCTTCTGCTTCACGGTTAAAGTAAGGTGGAATCGGTAAAGCACCGTATAAATCTAAAACTTGTAAAATAGGCTGTGAAAATTCCACAACAAATAAGTTTTCATGACGGCCTTGAACGGTCACTTTAACTTCGTCTGGACCAATAAATAACTCCGCACCTTCTTTAGGTGTATTGCTGGCTTTAATGTGGCAATGTGCGGTTTTCGGGTCAAGAATACGTTCAACCAAGACTTCAACTGCACCACCAGTTGCTCGTTTGCCTTTCAAGCGGGCTTTCATCACTTTGGTATCGTTTAGTACCAATAAGTCACCTTCATTGAGCAAGTCTAGAATGTCAGTGAAATGATGGTCGTGATATTCGCCATTCAGGTCGAGATGGAGTAGGCGTGATGCACTACGTGTTTCAAGCGGATAGCGGGCAATGAGTTCGTCGGGGAGATTGAAGTTAAAGTCAGAAAGTTGCATGTTAAGAAATCTGAAAAGGGGATAATGAAATTTGGCTTAGTATAAGCTTTTTTGGGTTTTAACGCTGAAATTGATGGATTATCCATCTAAAAATTCTTATACGGTTTATTTTTAATCAAATGAGAACATCATGCGTTGACAAGTTTTTGAAACAGTTTATTATACGTTTCAACACCTTCCCGAGGTGGTGAAATTGGTAGACGCGGTGGATTCAAAATCCACTATCAGAGATGATGTGTCGGTTCGAGTCCGACCCTCGGGACCAAAATTCTAAAAGACCCCAAGCTTATTAAGACTTGGGGTTTTTTATTGCCTGTTAATTAAAAAATTATAAATGAGAAAGGCTTTTCATCGTTTAAAACTAATGTTAAATCATGTATCTATCTAAATTTATTATGTTGAGATGCATAAATGGAAATTGATTGGAAGCTTATAGCTCCTATCGCAGGTATTTTTATAACTATTATTACGTTATTTTTAAAAAGACATGAAATTACAAGTTTAAAACATAAGAAAATTTCAGATAGGCTTGCTTCTAGTGTCCAATATTTTGAAAAGTATTATGAGCGTGGACAAACAAATCAGCTTGTTTTGGATAGGGCGGCGCAGGATCTTGCTAAAAGTCCAAATGTGGATCATAACTTAGTCAATAGGCTAATAGAGCTTCATCAGAATTATTTAATTAATTTTGATCGTATGATTTTGTTATTTGACGATGGCGTTCAATACATTATTTATAAGAAAAGACAAACCTTGGATTTGTCGAAAGATTTATTAATAAAACCTTTCCTGAATCTTGGTTCAACTCCTAGGCGCTATTTGTTTATAGCTGGATATTTTATTTTTGCCTTTATAGGAGGGATGCTTTTATGGGGGGTAATTAATTCTATAGGTGTTCAATTTATTATTAATATCGTATTTATTTTTGCTTCTTTTATTTTGATTGCATTGGCGCTTTTATGCTTGGTATTGGAGGATAAACTGCAAAGTGCATTTGATTTTGTTAAAGAATTAAAAGAAGCTGATGAAAAATATAAAGCAATGGAAAAACCTAGAACTATAATTCTATTGAGTCGGAATGATAAGCAATTTTGAAATTATTAGTTTGTCACAAAAAAACCAGCGCTTTCGCGCTGGTTTTTTTACATCACTAACTTGCGTTAGTTTTGCATCAACTTATTGAGCAGCTTCAAGAGCAGCATTTAAAGTTGCGCTTGGACGCATTACAGCATTTACTTTTGCTGTATCTACAGCGTAGTAACCACCGATGTCCGCGGCTTTACCTTGAACTTCAGCAAGTTCTGCAACGATTTTTTCTTCGTTTTCAGCAAGTGCTTGAGCAAGAGGAGCAAACTTCGCTTTCAATTCAGCATCTTCGTCTTGCGCAGCAAGTTCTTCAGCCCAGTATTTAGCCAGGTAGAAGTGGCTGCCACGGTTGTCAAGTTCGCCAGTACGACGTGATGGAGACTTGTCATTGTCAAGCAATTTACCAGTCGCAGCATCAAGCGTATTTGCAAGAAGTTTCGCTTTCGCGTTGTTTTCTTTGATGCCCATTTCTTCTAGAGAAACAGCAAGCGCCAAGAACTCACCTAAAGAATCCCAACGTAAGTGGTTTTCTTCTACAAGTTGTTGTACGTGTTTAGGCGCAGAACCACCCGCACCAGTTTCGTACATGCCGCCACCAGCCATTAGAGGCACGATAGAAAGCATTTTCGCAGAAGTACCCAATTCCATAATCGGGAATAAGTCTGTTAGGTAGTCACGTAGGATGTTACCAGTTACAGAAATTGTATCTAGGCCGCGAGCAACACGTTCAAGTGTATAACGCATAGCACGTACTTGAGACATGATTTGAATATCTAAACCAGTAGTGTCGTGCTCTTTCAAGTAAGTTTGAACTTTCTTGATGAGTTCGTTTTCGTGTGGACGGTACGGGTCAAGCCAGAAGATCGCAGGCATGCCTGAGTTACGTGCACGAGTCACAGCAAGTTTCACCCAGTCACGGATTGGAGCGTCTTTCACTTGGCACATACGCCAGATATCGCCTTCTTCCACGTTTTGTGACATCAACACTTCACCTGTTTCAAGGTCAGTGATGTTTGCAACACCCGCTTCAGCGATTTCGAAAGTTTTGTCGTGTGAGCCGTATTCTTCCGCTTTTTGCGCCATCAGACCAACGTTAGGAACTGTACCCATAGTGCGTGGGTCAAAGTTACCATTCCATTTACAGAAATTGATCATTTCTTGGTAGATACGCGCGAAAGTAGATTCAGGCATTACAGCTTTACAGTCGTACTGTTTGCCGTCAGCACCCCACATTTTACCGCCACCACGGATCATTGCAGGCATAGATGCATCTACAATTACGTCATTAGGTGAGTGGAAGTTAGTGATGCCTTTTGCAGAATCAACCATTGCAAGTGCAGGACGGTGTTCTTGGCAAGCATGTAAGTCAGCAATGATTTCTTCACGAAGAGAAGTCGGAAGAGTTTCAATTTTTTCGTAAAGACCAGACATACCATTGTTGATGTTAATACCTAACTCATCAAACAATTTGCCGTGTTTTTCGAATGCATCTTTGTAGTATATCTTCACACAGTGACCGAAAACGATTGGGTGAGACACCTTCATCATGGTCGCTTTTACGTGTAGAGAGAACAAAATGCCTGCTTCTTTACAATCATCTAATTCTTTTTCATAGAAGTCGCAAAGTGCTTTTTTGCTCATGAACATTGAGTCGATGATTTCGCCGTCTTGAAGCGCAACTTTAGGCTTAAGAACAATAGTTTCACCAGACTTAGTGATCAATTCCATTTTTACATTGCGAGCGCGGTCTAAAGTCATAGACTTTTCGCCGTGGTAGAAGTCACCTTCGTCCATGTGAGAAACGTGAGTTTGTGACCACTGTTTCCATTCGCTCATAGAGTGCGGATGTTTCTTCGCGTAATTTTTTACTGCAGTAGGCGCACGACGGTCAGAGTTACCTTCACGAAGTACAGGATTTACAGCAGAACCTAGGCATTTGCTATAACGTGCCTTGATTTCTTTTTCTTCCTCAGTCGCTGGGTTTTCTGGGTAGTTCGGAATTGCAAAACCTTTAGACTGTAATTCTTTAATGCAAGCAGTTAATTGGCCAACTGAAGCACTGATGTTTGGAAGTTTGATAATGTTTGTGCTTGGATCTTGGGTTAATTGTCCAAGCTCTGCCAAGTTATTTGGCACCTTTTGTTCTTCGCTTAGGTAGTCTGAAAATTCAGCGAGTACACGTGCTGCAACTGAGATATCGCGTTTAACGATTTCAACGCCAGCAGGTTTAGTAAAGGTTTCAATGATCGGCAGCAGAGAGTAAGTCGCCAATAATGGCGCCTCGTCGGTCAGTGTGTAGATGATAGTTGACTTTCCACCAGCCATATATAGCCCCTTGCTTTAGATTGTGTCTTTGAGGTTCGAGCTTGTGGCTCGCCTCTATGAACCGATTTGCTTAAATAAAACTATGAAAGTATCGGGGTTCATTGCTTTTCAGTCAACGCAAGATCCTGTGATGTGGTCATTTCGTAGAAAAATGATACAAAAGAAGTGCAGTTTGACGCCCAATTTTAGCGCAAAACCGAGAAGGGAAATATTGAAAGCTTGTTATTCATAGCTTAAAGCTATTGAACAATTAAATTTATATCATTTTTTGGGGGCTGATCTGTTCTTTATGGCTCGTTCAAGTTTTAGTTGTAAAGCAAAGCGTTTGATAGGTCAAACCGAATGCCTTAACTTTTAGATGTAGATTTGGTGCGGAAGTTCAAAAATTAGTCAGGGTTGGGGACTTTATTAAAGAATGACGTGAGTTTGATGCTCCGTTTGACTTTGAACGGTCGCGGAATGTTTATGCGATAACTTATATATCTGATGAATAAGGCATGGCATTTTTTCAGCTTCAGTCATTTGGGTGAATGAGTTCATGTGCAGTAGAAGCATGAAACGAATGTTTAGCTCAGTTTAATAAAGTAAAAGCGAGCAAGTATGGTTTAATGCTCAAATGACACACACAACTGATAAAAACTAATAAATTAGTCTAATAGAAAGGATTAATAATAGATTCATTTAGTGTAGCTGACTGAAACGAGCATCCTGATGAGTAATCTGGTCATAGAATAGTCATAAAACTCACTATTTTTTGTGATGTATTTAAAGAAAATTAAACCCAGTTTTTTAGGTCTTATGTAAATGAATATTTCTTTTGGTCATGTTTTTAGTTTGAATAAAACGCGAAAAGTGCGATTTAAAATAAACAGTCAATAAAATTTAAATTAATTTAAGTTTCTAATTTTATTGTTTTAATTTTTGTTTTACCTTTAATGTAATATTCTTTATAGATATTTTTATTTTCTAATTGGATGAAAGTTCGATTAAATAGCGCATTCGTAAATGATGTTTGTCTTTTTGTTGGGTTTTGTTATTGAGTGTTTGGGGTATTTTTGCTATTAATCTTGAACATAACAGTTGGTTTTTATCTTTAAGATAAACCCTGAGGAGAGCAACGGGATGGCTTTACGTTTACTGGATATTGGTACACAAACCGAATTATTAACTGCCTGTCGTTTGTCTTTATTGATGGGGGTTTATACGGACGACAACCGCATTGCAGAATTTTTAAAGTTCGCGCGTGGTATTGTGCAAGTCGATAATGCTGTCCTCGCATTTAAAAATGAACCTTATATATGGTATGCGTCAGAGCACATATTTAAGGCCTTTATGGCCGAAGCTGATGATGATCGTCTAGATCAGTTTTTTGCTGAACATTCTCGTATAGACCGAGACGCTGAAAATTACCAAGCTTATTCCGACTATATGCAAGAACTTGGATTAGGGCATCAGCGTTTAGTCGCTTTCGATTTAAAATATGATCAAGAATCTATCGGTAAAGTTATTTTATTCGATGATCAAGTCACTGCATTTGAAGCCAAACAATTAAAGATCGTTGAAGAATTTGTACAAAGTCTAGTCAATATTATTCAACTTCGTGTTGAAAATGCCGAATTAAAAGAAGCCTATGAACAGCAGTCGGCACTGAATTTTAGTAAGACTAAATTTTTCCAAATTATTGCGCATGATTTAAGAGCACCTTTTCATGGTCTACTTGGATTTTCTGAAGTTTTGGCACAGGAGCGTCATACCTTAGATGATTCGAGTGTGCAAAATATTGCAGACTATTTATATGACACCACACAATCGACGTATAACCTCTTAGAAAGCCTGTTGAACTGGGCCATGGCAGAAGGTGGTCGCTTTGTTTATCACCCGATTAATTTTGATTTACATCAGTCTGCAAAAATCGTCAGTGATGTCTTAAATAGCTTGGCTGTGAAGAAAAATATTCGACTGATCAATGCCGTGCCTGAAGGTATTAAAGTCAATGCAGATATCAATATGATCACATCAGTGATGCAAAACTTGGTGTCAAACGCATTGAAATTTACCCATACCGATGGTAGAGGTGTGGTGACGATTTCAGCCGATCGAGATGGAGAACGGGTTGTATTCACTATTCAAGATACTGGATTGGGGATGACCCAAGCTCAGATCGATGATTTATTTCAGCAAAAACTGACGGTTAGTATTAAAGGTACGGCAGGAGAACGTGGTACGGGGTTGGGTTTAGTCCTTTGTAAACGTTTTGTGGACTTAAATCAGGGTGAAATTGTGGTGAATTCGAAAGAAGGTGAAGGCACACAATTTAAAGTCTGGTTGCCACAGGCGACGAGCCTGCATCAAACCCTAAATACCGAGAGTAGCAGTGCACAGAAAGATGCGACCTTATAAAGATGGGACCTTAAGTGAACTTTAATACGCATCTATTGGTATAAAAGCCTAAAAATACTTTTCCCTAAGCGTTATCAACTGTTATAACTAGAAAAAAATCACGCTAGGGTTTGTGAAATGAATGCGGAGCAATTGCAGAAAACATTACGTGCCAGTCAATATGCTGAACAGGTGCTCGGAATCCATCAGGCCAGTTTAGAACAAGACTATGCAATTGATCAGTTTCAAACCTCGCTCAGTACAGCACAAATTCAACATTTTGTCGCAAGCAGCCTTGCCGATATCCAAGATGAAAATAGTTGGATGCGTGCAATTCGTGTGCTGCGCGCACGTCTGATGTTTCGTTGGATTTGGCAAGATGCCAATCAACTCACCGATGTCGTCACCTTAACTCGAGAGCTTTCAGACTTTGCCGATGCGTCCATCTGTGCGGCAAAAGATTTTGCGCTGAATCCGTTGATTGCGAAATATGGCGAACCGCTAGGCTATAAGGGGAAAGTTCAAGACCTAATTGTGGTTGCCATGGGAAAACTTGGTGCACAGGAACTTAATCTTTCAAGTGATATTGATCTTATTTTTGCCTTTGATGAACAGGGCGAAACCAATGGTCGAAAATGTATCGATGTACAGCAGTTCTGTATTTTGTGGGGACAAAAATTAATTTACCTGCTTGACCATATTACCGCAGATGGTTTTGTCTTCCGTGTAGATATGCGCCTTCGCCCATGGGGTGATGGTTCTGCCTTGGCAATCAGTCATGCGGCATTAGAAAAATATTTAAGCCAGCATGGACGCGAATGGGAACGCTATGCCTGGATTAAGGCACGTATCGTCACGGGCGGTAAAGAAGGCGCCGAGTTATTGGAAATGACCCGACCTTTCGTCTTCCGCAAATATGTCGATTACACCGCTTTCGAAGCTATGCGTGACATGAAAGCCATGATCGAACGTGAAGTGCTACGTCGTAATATCGAAGATGATATTAAACTCGGTGCAGGCGGAATTCGTGAAGTTGAGTTTATTGTTCAAGTCTTTCAGCTCATCTATGGCGGTTCAAAACTCGAGTTGCAAGACCGTCAATGTTTAGTGAGTCTGCATCATTTAGGTGAAGTTGGATTATTAGAAAAAACCGCAGTTGCTGATCTAGAAGATGCATATTTATTTTTACGTCGCATTGAACATGCGATTCAAGCGCTCAATGATCAGCAAACCCAATCGTTGCCACATGAGCCTGAACCCCGCCAACGTATTTTAGATACTTTAGGTTTTGCATCTTGGGATGACTTTTTGCATGTGCTCAATCAGAAACGTGCCAAAGTCATTTACCAATTTGAACATCTTATCAAAGAAAAAGAACCCGATCCGTTATTGGAAAGCTTTAGTCATTTAGAAGCACAGTTAAATGATGTTTTAGATGATGATGCCAAAAATTTAATTCACGAATTTTGGTATGGGCATGCGCTGAAAAAATTACCTGCCAAAGCAGTACAGCGTTTAAAAACTTTTTGGCCACATCTCATTGAAGCGATATTACAGTCAGATAAACCTCAGGTGGCTTTACTACGTCTCATGCCTCTGGTGGAGTCGGTGCTGCGCCGTACGGTCTATTTGGTGATGCTGATTGAGAGCAAAGGGGCATTACAACGATTAGTGAAAATGGCAACAGTGAGTCCGTGGATCTGCGAAGAATTGACGCATTATCCCGTGCTGTTGGATGAGTTTTTATCGATGGATTTTGAGCTGCCAAAGCGTAAAGATTTAGAAGACTCTCTACGTCAACAACTGCTTCGAATTGAAATTGATCAAGTTGAAGATCAGATGCGTGTTCTTCGATTATTTAAAAAATCCAATGTCTTAGCAGTAGCTGCTAGTGATGTTTTGGCTGAAAGCCCATTGATGAAAGTATCGGATGCATTGACCGATATTGCTGAAGTGTCGGTGAATGCAACCTTGCATTTGGCATATCAAATTGTTGCCAAAAAACATGGCTATCCAATTGATGCAGAAGGGCAGCGTTGTTCGATTGATCACACGGCTTTCGCGGTAATTGGCTATGGCAAGGTGGGTGGCATTGAGCTGGGTTATGGTTCGGACTTGGATTTGGTGTTTATTCACTATATGGACGAACAAGCCGATACCGATGGACAGAAACCAATTAGTGGCTTTGAATTTGCCATGCGGGTGGCACAAAAATTTATGTCCTTAATGACCACGCAAACCCTAGATGGTCGAGTGTATGAGGTGGATACACGTTTACGACCTTCGGGAGAGGCGGGTTTATTGGTGACCAGCTTAAAAGCCTTTGAGCAATATCAACATAAAAATGCTTGGGTCTGGGAGCATCAAGCTTTAGTACGTGCCAGAACGATTGCAGGTGAACACAGTTTACGGATTGAAATTGAAAACTTGCGCTGCAATATTTTGACTCAGCCACGCGATGAGAACAATGTTCGTGCAGAAGTGCTAAAAATGCGCCAAAAAATGAAAGACCATCTAGGTTCTTCTAAAGAGCAGCAAAAAGATGGAATTTTTCATTTAAAACAAGATGCAGGTGGTATCGTTGACATCGAATTTATGGCACAGTATGCAGTATTAGCATGGAGTGGGTCGAATCCCGATCTCGCCCATTACTCTGACAACGTACGAATCCTTGAGGATGCCGCAAGAACGGATTGCTTATCCAGCGCCGATGCGACAGCATTGATTCAAGCTTATCTCCGTGAACGAGCCGAGAGCCACCGTTTAGCGCTTGCGAATCAATCCATGCAAGTTTCAGCTGACGATTGGCACGATACCCGAGTGGTCGTTTGCAAGCTATGGCAAAGATTAATTGATCCAACTGCAACGTTTGCATTGGATAAAAATGACTGTGTATAAAAATTTGGAGTGTGTGCCATGAACTTGGCTGATCGTGATGGTTTTATTTGGCAAGATGGACAATTAGTTGACTGGCGTGAGGCGAAAACTCACGTATTAACACATACATTGCATTACAGCATGGGTGTGTTTGAAGGCGTCCGTGCTTATGAAACTCCGAATGGAACGGCTATTTTCCGTTTAAAAGAACACACTAAGCGTTTATTAAATTCTGCAAAAATTTATCAAATGAAAGTCCCATTTGATCATGCAGCATTAGAACAAGCTCAAATTGATGTGGTTCGTGAAAACAAATTGGCTTCTTGCTACCTACGTCCAATTATTTTTATTGGTTCAGAAAAGTTAGGTATCGCAGCAACTGACAATACCATTCATGCCGTTGTTGCTGCATGGAGTTGGGGTGCTTACCTTGGTGATGAAGCGATGGCGAAGGGTATTCGTGTTAAAACGTCTTCATTTACGCACCATCATCCAAACGTGACCATGTGTAAAGCAAAAGCATCTGGTAACTATACTTTGTCAATTCTTGCACACCAAGAAGTGGCACATGCTGGCTATGACGAAGCAATGTTACTCGACCCACAAGGTTATGTATGTCAAGGTTCAGGCGAAAACGTATTCTTAGTTCGTGATGGCGTGATTCATACTCCTGACATCGCGGGTGGTGCACTTGATGGTATTACCCGTCAAACCATTATTACGATTGCGAAAGACCTTGGTTTTGAAGTGGTTGAACGTCGTATTACACGTGACGAATTCTATATCGCTGATGAAGCATTCTTTACAGGTACTGCTGCTGAAGTGACGCCAATCCGTGAATATGATGACCGTCAAATTGGTGAAGGTTGTCGTGGTCCAATCACTGAGCAAATCCAAACTGCATTCTTTAATGCGGTTCAGGGTAAAGACCCTAAATATGCGCACTGGTTAACTTACGTAAAATAAGCTGATCGGTTAAGATGAAAAGGCGAAACTAAGTTTCGCCTTTTTTATTGGCTTGAAGATATTGAATTTTTGGGAACGTGACTATGCATATTGTTTATATCAGTGATGGTAAAGCAGGACATCGCTCACAAGCTTTGGGTTTATTTAAAGCCATGCAGCGCCAATCTCAGGAAATAGTCACATTTCAAGAAATTTCAATTGATGATTTGCCTATAGTGACACTTATTTCTGCGCTGTTTAGCCATCAGCTTCATACTGTTGAACACGAGCCAACCTATATTTTTGGCGTCGGTAGCCACACACATTTTCGAGTATGGCTGTTAGGCAAAGTGTATAACAAAGCCAAAACCATTATTTTAATGAAGCCAAGCTTGCCGTTTGCATGGTTTGATTATGCTGTGATTCCACAGCACGATGGTATTCAAGCATCAAATAAAGTACTAACGACACAAGGTGCGTTAAATCCTATTGTAAATGAAGAGCGGCATCAGCATGGTCGAATCCTGATCGCTTTGGGTGGCTCTTCAAAACGCCATCAGTGGAATGCAGCTAAAGTACTTCATGCAATTGGACAGATAGTCGAGCAGAATCCAAATTCAGAAATCATTTTGACCACTTCACGGCGCACACCAAAAGCGTTTTTAGCAGAATTAAAACAGTTAAAGAATATTGAAAAAGTACAGATTTTCCCAGTTGAAGTCACTCCGCAAGGTTGGATTTTCGAAGAAATGCAAAAAGCTGAAGCGGTTTGGGTAACTGAAGATAGTGTTTCAATGATTTACGAGGCACTCACCGCGGGTTGTAAAGTCGGGGTGATTGAAGTGGATCGACTCAGACATGATCGAATTACAACATCTGTCGATCACCTTTTTCATCAACAGTATATTACTTATTTTACTGCCTTGTCTAAGTTAGCTCAACCACAATATTTTGCTGAAGCAACTCGAGTTGCAGTTGAAATATTCAAATAAAGAACAGATTCTTTAATATAAACATCTTGATAAATTAAGATACTAAAATGCAGTGACTAAGGCTTACGCTTTTTTTTGAACAATATCAATAAAATAAATGATGGAAAAAAAGCCGTAACTTAAGTACAGTGGCGTTCAAAATTTGTATCTAAGGAAAATAGCAGCAAGTCCTGATACAAGAACATTATTGGAGATAGGAATGACATTGCTTCTACATAAAAAGAGTGTAATTCACTTTTTTTATACATTTTTTTTAGTGCTTTTTTTGGGGGGGGCAGAATACTTTTTAACAAAGAATGGAGTAGTAAGTATTGAGTTATCAAAATATGTTGAAAGTTACTTATTAGTTTTCATTTTATTTTATCTCTGTTTATTATCTGGGTATAAAACTTTTTCCTTAATTGTAACTAACTTTATTATTTACATTATTGGTTCCAATATTGTTTTTTTGACCTATTTTGGCCGTTTATTAATGCCTTATGATATTAGTCAATTTTTTTATGAATTTGCCGATATTATGGGAGGATTGTCTGGTGGAATAAAAATTTTCCTTATTCCGCTGTGTCTATATTTACTGCTGATTGTTTTAAATACTATTTATATTTTGAAATATGTAAACAATAAAGAAGCAGGATATAAAAAATACCTCTTTTTTATGGTTGCCGTATTAGGTTTAATGGGACTTATGATTCCAGCCTTAAAGGGAAAAGTCTTTGAAAATAATCTACATTACCCAGTTGTGAGAAATACCATTAATTGTATTTCCAGCTTTTTAATTGGAAGCAGTAAATCTTTATTTACAGAACCTGAAGCTAAAAAAGTATATTCAAAATACAGTGTTGAAAATATTGATACAGTGCAAGACTTTAATGTGATTGTGGTCGTTGGTGAAAGTACTGCATTTAAACATTTGGGCTTATATGGTTATGAAAGGCAAACCACCCCATTTTTGAGCTCACTTAATGGGCAATCAGGTTTTAAATATTTTTATGGCATCAGTCGAGGTTTTTCTACACGTATAGGTGTTCCACTTTTGCTTAATGTTATTTATGAACCAGATAATGCTGAGCAGTTATTATCCATGCAAACAAATTTATTTACGCTTGCTAAAGAGACTGGCCGCAATACCTTATACCTATCTAATCAAAAATCTGGCGTTCTCGCATCTTTAGTAAACATGAAAGATATTAATCAATTTCATGATGTTTTCTCTAAAGAAATGCCAGAGAATACAACTGATATGCGATTAATAGAGTTGATGGAAAAGAAGAAAGAGGCTTTAGTGAAAACGCCATATTTTATGGTTCTGCACCAGCGTAATAGTCATTTTGCATATGAAGAAAACTACCCGCAGGCTTATAATTTTTATACAGGCAATAAAGATGAGTTTTCAAAATTAGTTGATACTTATGATAACTCAATGCATTTTCAAGATGATTTTTTTAAAGCCTTGAGAGCCTCAGCTCAAAGAGTGAGTTCTAAGCCAACGCTTATTTTCTATACATCAGATCATGGTGAGTTATTTGGTGAGAATAGTTTATGGGGACATGGAACTCCAATTTTGCAGTCCGCTGCTGTGCCAATTCTGATGTTTGGGGTCAACGGTGCTGAAAAATGGGTAGATGATCTTCAATATTCAAATTGTTATATGACAAATTATGAATTGGGTAAAATTGTTGCTGCTTCATTTGGACGTAAAATTATTAATCCAAATGAAAATAACGATCAAATTTTTATTAATATTAATTTACCGCTGGATAGCTCTAGTAAATTTACAGAAGTAAACGCTAAAGAAGCCAAAGCGTTATGTTCACAATAAGGCAGCGCTCAATTTAAAAGGGACTTAAAAACTGAATTCTATTCAATATAGAATTCAGTTTTTTAATGGAATTTTAAATACACAATACGGCTCGCTCAATTTGAGAACTTTTCTTTTCTTATGAAGAGGACTGTGGCACTATTTGGAAAGGAACTTTGGTTTGGTCCATATTGTGATTTATATTTGTATTTTTACACTCATGATTTTACTCGCGTGGAGTTATAAATATGCTTGGTGGAAGCCAGCAGTAGATTGGGATAGACCACGAATTTTAATGTATCACATGGTACGTGAGCATATAGATGGTGCAAAGTTTAATAAATTACGAGTTAAGCCTACTGAGTTTGAAAAGCAAATAGCATGGTTAAAAGCAGAAGGTTTTAACTTTGTAACTATGCAGGAATTACAAGATCATTGGGGGGAGCATCCTGCAAAAACTGTTGCAATCACTTTTGATGATGGTTATTTAGATAACTTGGAAAATGCTTTTGCAATTTTAGAAAAATATCAAGCCAAAGCGACGATTTATGTAGTGGTAGACCGACATGATCGAGATTGGTCAACCTACAAAAAAGCGCATCATAATAGTGGTGAACTTGCCCGTGAACCTAAATTAAATGATGAACAAGTCAAATTTTTATCAAATTCTGGTTTGATTGAAATTGGTTCACATACAATGACCCATGCGAATCTTGCAAAGTTGGATGATACTGAATGCTTAGCTGAGTTAACACAATCCAAGCAATCACTTGAAAGTTTGATTCATCGCTCTGTAAATAGCTTTGCATATCCATTTGGTATTTATGCAGCGCGTGATGTAAGTTTGGCGCAGCAGGCAGGATATACCAATGCAGTAACAACACAAGAAGGCATAGATGGGAAAATGCCTGATTTTATGCAATTGCAACGTATTAAAATCAGCGGAAAAGATTCATTATTTGCTTTTAAATTGCGAATGAAATTGGGGAAGCGGAATTAAGATGCATATCTGTTTAGTGATGGCTGGCGATGAAGATGGTGGTTTGGAAAAGCATGTTGTTGAGTTGGCGAATGGCCTAGTTAAGTATGGTCATAAAGTTACTTTAATTGCTCATGAAAAATACCAATCCCGAGTTGATGGAGTTGATTTTAAAGCATTAGATTTAAGCAAGGGGCGTAGGAATCTTATTTTATTATGGCAACTTTATCATCTTGTTAAATCAATCAGAGCAGATGTTTTACACGTACATGCAAATAAAGCTGTAACTATGATTGCTCCATTTTTAACGTGGTTAAAAATTCCAAGTGTAGCAACTTTGCATAATTTTAAGAGGAATATAACAGCATTTGAAAAATTTGATCGAGTAATAGCGGTAAGTCAGAGTGTAGCGAATCAATTTTCAAATCAACAGAAAGTTAGAGTCGTTTTAAATGGAGTAAGTGTACCTAAAAATGAAGTTTCTGAAAAAAAAATTAATAGCAATATACAGGCTTTAGCAATTGGGCGATTAGTGCCAGCAAAAGGTTTCGATCTTTTAATAGAAGCATGGCAAGGTATTTCTGCAAACTTAATTATAATAGGTGATGGACCAGATAGAGAAAGCCTGCAACAACAAATTGATTTGTTAGGTTTACAGCAAAACATTCAATTATTAGGATATAGAAGTGATGTCAATGAGCTGCTATATAATTCAGATATTTTAGTAATTTCTTCTAGAAATGAAGGTGGGCCATACACATTATCAGAAGCATTGCTTTCGAATCGTCCAGTCATTTCTACGAATGTTGGCATGGTTTCTGATATTTTGCCTTTTGAATTTATATGCCCAATACAAGATGTTTTAGCATTACATAATTTAATTGAAAAGCATTTTTCCAACTTTAAAGATCTACAGCAGTCTTTTAAACCAATTTATGAATTGGCAAAGCAGAATCTTACTATTGATGCCATGCTTGAGCATACTGTTCAAGTATACCAGGAACTAATACGTGGTTAAAAAATGAAACAAAAGAAAATAGTATGGGTGGTTAGTGATGGCATACCTGGACATTTTAATCAGTCCAAAGGGGTGCTTTTTGCATTAGAAATACTATTTGATTTGGATGTTTATTGGATCGATTTAAAACTGAGAAATAGTTATTTACGTCGACTATTAGCATTTATATTAAATTTGAATATTCCAAAGCTATCAAAAATTAAATATTTTTATAGACTTTCTTTACTACCTAATAATCAGCCAGATATCGTGATTGGAGCTGGTGGGAATGTATCTTATGCTGTGGCTTGGTTGGCTAGAGCAAAATGTGCTAAAAATATTTTCTGTGGATCTTTGAGGCATTTAAAAAAAGATTTATTCGATGTCGTATTGGTTTTAGAGCCAAATATGCTTCCCCCTTTTATAAGTTTAACAGTATCTGCAATGCCTTTAAGTCAAAGAATTTTATCGCTTGCATCAAAAAACTGGGTAAAAGAGCATTCAGATATACAATGTGTCGTTTGGACTATGTTAGTTGGAGGAGATGGGGCTGGAGCTAAATATACGATATCAGATTGGGAAAATTTAGCTAAGCGAATGAATTTGCTGGCCGAGCAAAATAATATTTCTTGGTTTGTTAGTACTTCTAGGCGTACAGGTGTAGAGGCAGAAAGAGCTTTAAAAGGAATATTAAAACCTGAATATATCATAGATACTGTATGGTGGAGTGAGCAACCTCGTCAAGTTTTACATGCCTTTTTAGGTTTAAGTGAGAGGGTATATTGTGGAGCGGATTCTATGTCTATGATGATGGAGAGTCTAGCTGCTCAAAGAAAGTTGGTAGTTTATCATCCAGAATGCTTTAAACCAGATACTAAATTTCAAGGAGTTTTAACACATTTGCAGAAGAAAAGTTTTATCCAACTAATTCCAATTTCTGAAGTTGATAGAGCTAGTGGTGTTTTAGAAAAGTTGAAAGTATTAGATTATGAGCCAAGTGAAAAGTTGGCAGAGTTGCTTAACGAAAGGTTATTTTCTTGAAAAAATTAAAAATAGTTCACACAGTTTATGGAGATGCTTCAGGTGGGCGTTGGCAAGCAATGCTGAACACTTTTGATGCATTAGAAAGTAAGGGGTATGAAGATATTTTGGTATATGGTGATGAAAATAAAAAGTTAAAATCTGAAAATTATCCAAAGTTTCTTCTTAATAGCTCAGGATTTTATGACCTAATTGCTGCAGTAAAACTCGCTTTATGGCTACGTTCTTATCGTCCTGATGTTGTGATTGCTCATAGTGGACGTGCTGTTTACTTATTTAAAAATGCGATGTTTTTTTCACAAATCAAATGCCCTGTTATTGCGATGAATCATAGTCATAATGTGAAAAGGACATTACGCGCAGATGGATTTATTCATATTACTCCTTATGTAGCCCAGTGTGTTGCTGATGCTGCAAAAAAGAAGGGTGTGGATTTGAGAAAAAAACCACAAGCGGTTATTCCAAATTTAATACATTTGCCAGATGATGAACCTTCTTTTGCTAAAAAACTTGGGGAACCTGTGGGCTTAGGGATTATGACGCGCTTGGTTGAATATAAGGGTACACACATAGCAATTTCTGCGGTGGAGCAATTAAAGCAAAAAGGATACATGGTCAAGTTGTTGATTGCAGGGGATGGTGAACAGAAAGAGTTTTTATTTCAGCAAGTTAAAGATTTGAATTTGGAGAGTGAAGTAGAGTTTTTAGGCTGGATTAGCGGAGAACAAAAAAGAAAATTTTATAAAGATATTGATATTGCACTTGTTCCTACAATGAATGATACCCAACCATTGGCTATATTAGATGCTTTTGCTTGGGGGAAACCTGTTGTTGCGAGTGATCATATTAGTGTCCAGCAAATTATTCGACAAGGTGAAAATGGTTTGATGACAAAATGCGGAGATATTCAAGATCTAGTTGATAATTTAATTATTTTGATTGAATCCCCAGAGCAAATTAGTAGAATTGCACAGGTTGGACATCAAGATGCTGAAAATGAATATCAATTTTGCAAAGTTGCGGATAAGCTGATCGATTTTCTTGATTCTGTATATATTTAATAATGGCATTATGGTTTATTTGGGTTGGTTATGAAAATTTTAGTTACTGGCGGTGCAGGATTTATTGGTTCAGCTGTTATCCGTCATATTATTCAAAATACCAATAACCAAGTTCTGAATATAGATAAACTGACTTATGCGGGTAATTTAGAATCGTTAAAAGAAATTGATCAACACTCGAACTATGAGTTCAAACAAATTGATATTTGTGATACCGAGCAAATTACAGCTGCAATAGATGCATTTCAGCCTAATGCAATTATGCATTTAGCCGCAGAGTCGCATGTAGACCGCTCAATTGATGGCCCAGCAGCATTTATTCAAACCAACATTGTGGGAACTTATACTTTATTAGAAGTTGCTCGAAAGTATTGGATGGGGCTTGACGTTGAAGCTCAACAAAACTTTCGCTTTCATCATATTTCAACAGATGAAGTCTATGGTGATTTAGAAGACACAACCGATTTGTTTATTGAAACAACTTCATACGCGCCAAGCTCTCCATATTCTGCCTCTAAAGCCAGTTCGGATCATTTAGTACGTGCTTGGCACAGAACTTATGGTTTACCTGTCATTGTGACCAATTGCTCAAATAATTATGGGCCTTACCATTTTCCAGAAAAATTAATTCCATTGGTGATCTTAAATGCACTGGATGCTAAACCTTTGCCTGTATATGGTAATGGTCAACAAATTCGGGATTGGTTGTTTGTAGAAGATCATGCACGCGCTTTATATAAAGTGGTGACTGAGGGTGTAGTGGGTGAAACCTACAATATTGGTGGGCATAATGAAAAGCAGAATATTGAAGTAGTCAAAACTATTTGTAAAATTTTGAATGAGCTAAAACCACAGGTAAATGGTCAAACCTATGAATCACTGATTACATTTGTAAAAGACCGCCCTGGGCATGATTTACGCTATGCGATTGATGCTACAAAAATTCAAAATGAATTAGGTTGGACACCTACAGAAACTTTTGAAACTGGAATTCGTAAAACGGTGCAATGGTATTTAAATAATTTAGATTGGTGTCATCGAGTGCAAGATGGCAGTTACCAACGCGAAAGATTAGGTGTAAATTCATAATGTCAAATACAACAAAAGGTATTATTTTAGCGGGCGGTTCAGGTACACGTTTATATCCGATTACCAAAGGTGTATCTAAGCAATTATTGCCTATTTATGACAAGCCAATGGTGTATTACCCACTTTCAGTGCTTATGCTTGCAGGTATTTGTGAAGTACTCATTATTAGTACTCCTGAAGATATTGATGGTTTTAAGCGTTTGTTGGGTGATGGTGCTCAATTTGGTATTCAGCTTGAATATGCAGTCCAACCTAGTCCAGACGGTTTAGCGCAAGCATTTATAATTGGTGAAAGCTTTATTAGGGATAGTAATGTTTGCTTAGTGCTTGGCGACAATATTTTTTATGGTCAAGGTTTTACTCCAATGCTACGTCAAGCCGTTGCACGTCAAAAAGGTGCAACGGTATTTGGCTATCAGGTGAAAGACCCTGAGCGTTTTGGTGTGGTTGAATTTGATGAGCAGAAACGAGCAATTTCTTTAGAAGAAAAACCTAAACAACCTAAATCCCACTTTGCGGTCACAGGTCTATATTTTTATGACAATGATGTGATTCAAATTGCGAAACAAGTGAAGCCTTCTGAACGTGGAGAATTAGAAATTACCACAGTTAATCAGATGTATTTAGAGCGCGGTGATCTAAATGTGGAATTGCTCGGACGTGGTTTTGCATGGTTAGATACAGGTACACATTCAAGTTTACTGGAGGCAGCACAGTTTGTAGAAACCATTGAAAAACGTCAGGGTTATAAAGTGGCGTGTTTGGAAGAAATTGCCTTGAATAATGGTTGGCTGAGCAAAGAACAAGTTTTAGAAATTGGTCAAAGCATGAGTAAAAATGATTATGGGCAATATCTAATTTCTTTGGTGAATGAGATATGAGTCAAGAGTCAATTTATGTCACTCAACCTGTTTTACCTGAGCTTGCAGAATTTATTCCTTATTTAGAACAAATTTGGAAAAATAAAATTTTAACCAACTGTGGACCATTACATCAGCAGTTGGAAAAAGAGCTTTGTGAGTATTTGGGCGTTGATTATATTTCATTATTTAATAATGGAACAATTGCGTTAGTAACAGCACTACAGGCGCTAGGGCTTGAGCAAGGTGAAGTGATTACGACGCCATATACTTTTGTTGCTACGGCTCACTCGATAGTTTGGAATAAACTCACTCCAGTCTTTGTTGATATTGATCCGCAAACATCTAATATTGATCCAGTAAAAGTTGAGCAAGCCATAACTGATAAGACAGTCGCGATTTTACCTGTACATTGTTATGGCATCCCTTGTGATGTGGAAGTACTACAAAATATTGCTACTAAGCATAATTTAAAATTAATCTATGATGCAGCACATGCTTTTGGAGTGAGATATCAAGGACAGAGCCTATTAAATTATGGAGATTTAAGTGTAATGAGCTTTCATGCTACAAAAGTATTTAATACTTTTGAGGGGGGGGCTATTGTTTGTCACAGTGTTGAAATGAAACAACGCATTGACCGTTTAAAGAATTTTGGTATTGTGAATGAAAGTATAATAGATGATATTTCTTTAAATGGTAAATTGAGTGAAGTACATGCTGCACTAGGTTTACTACAATTAAAATCTATTGATAGCACATTATTAGCACGAAAAAAAATAGATGAAATGTATCGTAATGGACTTGCAGGTATATCAGGGATTTACTGTATTAAACGTCCAAGTTTAGAAAAAGATAATTACTCTTATTTTCCAATCGTTATTTCTAAGCCGTATCCGCTTAGACGTGATGAATTGTTTGAAAAACTAAAGCTTAATGGGATTTTTGCAAGAAAATATTTTTATCCGATAATGACTGATTTGGCTATTTATAAGGAATATCAATCAGACACTCCTGAAGCGAAACGCTTATCAGAGGGAGTGCTTTGCTTGCCGCTATATCCAAATCTTAGCCTAGATTCAGTACAGAAAATTATTGATTTAATTAAGGACAATTAAGATGGCTTTTTTAACAGAAGAGCAAATTAAAGCCATGGGCTTTCATCACGTAGGTGAAAATTGCTTACTTTCAGATAAGGCCTCTTATTATAATTGTAAAAATATTAGTATTGGTAGCAATACTCGTATAGATGATTTTTCAGTACTATCTGCCGGGAATGGTGGTATAGAAATTGGTGAGTATGTCCATCTTGCGATTGGTGTGAGTCTCATTGGGGCTGGGAAAATTTCAGTTCAAGATTTTGCAGGACTTTCATCTCGGGTTTCGGTCTATAGTAGTAATGATGATTATAGTGGTCAGTTTATGACGAATCCTATGGTGCCTAGTCAATACACAAATGTGACGAGTTCAGATGTAATAATTGGAAAGCATGTAATTGTTGGGTCTGGAAGTGTGATTTTGCCTGGTGTGACTTTAGAAACAGGTGTTGCTGTTGGTGCATTAAGTTTAGTAAATAAAAATTGTTCAGAGTTTGGTATTTATATCGGGACTCCTGTAAAACGAATTAAAGAGAGAAAAAGAGATTTACTTGAGTTAGAAATAAAACTAAAAAATGAGGGATCTATTTAGTATGAATATATTGGTTTCAGTCTGTATTGTTACCTATAATCAAGAAAGATTTGTAGAGCAGACTTTACAAAGTATTCTGAATCAAAATACAAATTTTCAGTATGAAGTTATTATTGGAGATGATTGCTCTACTGATTCAACTAGAAAAATAATAGAAGATTTTTTACTAAAATATCCCGATATTATAGTTCCAGTTTTTCATGAGAAAAATATTGGTCCTTTAGAAAATCTTAAGGCGGTGTATAGAAAAGCGAAAGGTAAATACATTTATCATCTCGATGGGGATGACTTGGCTCTTCCGGTTAAATTGCAACGGCAATTTGATGTCATGGAATCCAATCCAGATTGCGTCATCTGTACTCATGATATGCGATATATTGATGCTGAAGGAAATAAGGTACGAGAATGGACCCATCAAAAGGGTAAATTCGATTTAAATTATTTATATCTAAATTTACCTTTTTTTGCACATTCATCAAAAATGTTCCGAAATGATTTTATGTTTGATTATTTTGATGAATTGCACCCTCAAGCATTAGATATTGAAATACATATTGAGCAGGCCAAAAAAGGATTAATTTATCATTTAGATGAAGAGTTGGGGGCATACCGTGTAGATGTTGGAATTAGTACTATTGGAAAAAAGATTAACCCAATTTTACCTATGGGTATAATGAGAGTATATGATAAGAAATTAGTGGAAGAAAATGATTTATATAAACTTGAACAATTAAGAAAAACTTATTCTAAGTATACGCTGCAATATGCCCGCCAATTTCATCAAACTGGAAGTGATTATGACTTATATTGTGAGTTGGTTAAAAAATCTCTATCTATAAGATATTACACCATCAGACAATTAAAATATTTTATTCTAACCCTTTTGCCAAAGTCAGTATACTTGATGAAAAGCAAATAAAATTTTTAATCACATAATTGAAGAATTTTTTTCTGCATATTGTCCATACACACTTTATCTATACATTCTTGGTTATATTTATAAGGATTTTGCACACATTTTTCTAATGCAGAACTAAGAGCTCTAATATTTTGTTTAGGAACTAATCCAAATTTTGCAGTATCTGTAGTAAATAAATCGGTAATACCTGCTGAAGAGTCATAACTAACAATTGGAACGCCAAGAGCAATTGCCTCTGCTAGAGTAACAGGGCTGCCTTCGTATAAAGATGACATTACTAGGCATTTACTTTGAAGCATAAGTTCTTGTGGATCATCAACCCATCCTAAGAAGTTAACTCTATCAGCAATACCTAACTCTTTACTTAACTTTTCAAGTTTTTTACGTTCTGAACCATCACCAACGATTGCCATTCTACCGTCTGTGTCAGACATAGCGAAAGCTTTGATTGCATGATCAACTTGTTTAATTGGTACTAATCTTCCAACAAAAATGACGTCCCATTTTTTATCTGTAGATGAATATTGATTTAGATATTGAGATGGAACCGTTACACCATTGGCAATAGTTTTGACTGAGCTTGGGTTAGCATATCTTTTAGCTTTATTTTCTAGATCACGGTTAACAGTGATTAAATTTCGATTGTGAAATAATTTAGAAAATTTTCTTTTATTTTTGAAAAAACGTAGGTGTTCTTTCATTTGCTTCAAGGGGTTATTAAATTTTCGAACTTCTAAAAGATCACCATGAATCCAGTGCCATACATTCCCTTTTAAATAAGGTGCCAACCAATGTCCGTTATTATATCCAGTAATAATGAGATCAAAACTGTATTTTAGTAATTCATTTATTTGGTGTACTTCAGATTCAGTTAGTTTTTTATTTTTCCATATTTTTCCATGAGCAAAAGAAATTTGGATTTTAAGGTCTACATATTTAATAATTTTTGAACAAGAGTAATAATTTGATTTGCCATTTAAAACTGCGAGATGAATATCATGCCCATTACTAGCTAAATACTCTGCTAATTTGAGTGTAATTTTCTCTGCACCGCCACAGCCAAGATGGTCAACAATAAATAAAATTTTATGCATGATAAAGCAATAAGCAATCTAACTATTTTTTAGTATACCAGCCATACATAAAATACTGAATCTTAGTGTTTATTAAATTATTCTTTATCCGCATTACCTTTCAACACCATATAAATCAAACCGACAAAGATTAATAATGCACCTGCAAGGCTGCTGACACAGAATAAAACAATACGGTTATAGGTGGTTAAGTTAAATAATTCGTTGGCTAAAATGTAGCGCATGAACAACCATTGTACGACAGAAAAAACAATCAACACGATTGCACGACGACGGACTTCAGGACGCATAGCCATAGGAGAATCACTTAAAGTGGAAATTGAGGCTATTATGCCACTGTCGATAATCGATCTCAATTGAATAAGATTAATTCAAGCCTGTGGAACACAACTCTAAAGGTTGAGATGTTCTTAGATCACCTTTATTTGCGGTATATATTGATATTGCCAAAGCAGACCCGAAAGCGTTTATAAGACCAGATATACTGTTCTGGTGCTTGGTTAATGATGTCTTGCATGGCAATGTTGAGCGTGTCGACAGAACATTGTAAGTCTTTAGATAAAATCTCGTCTGATAAGGTTTGGCAATGTACATCAAAGTGCCTTAAGTTGGGTTGTCGGATACAACTTAAGCCGATGACATTACATTGGGTTTTTGCAGCAAGCTTTGAAACTAGCGTGATCGATAAGGTATTTTGCCCAAAAAAATTGGAATAAATGCCGCCTGAAGGCTTTGGTAAATGGTCTGGTAAAATCACCGTTAGGCCGCCTTTTTTTAAATGTTTAAAAATGGCACGGATCCCTGTTTCATCTGTCGGGACTAAGGTTGCATTGAACTTCTCTCGTGCTTCTAACAGATAACGATTGATCCCTTTATTTTTATTCGGTTTATACATAATCATCGGTTCTGTATACAAGTTCAGCCATGCATTGAGTAGTTCCCAACAGCCAAAATGCGGAACCACAACAATAACACCTTTTTTATTCGCAAGTGCTTCCGTGAGGATATTTTCACCATAAATATTTTTCAGTAAGCTCAGGCTATAACTTGGTGGCATACCCCAACATTTAATAAATTCAATATAGGTCAAGCATTGGCTGCGGATACTTTGACTGACGAGCTGTCTCTTCGCTGTCGCTGACATATCTGGGTAGGCCAGTTGAATATTGATGCTAGTGATACGTTTGATTGATGAGTTAAACAGGTTAAGAATAAACGCGATCATCAAGGCCAAGTTTTGTAACAGCCAAAGTGGCAATAGCGCGATGATTTTGAATATAAAGTACATGGATCACAAGGTCTCAAAATTTACAGCATGGAATAAAATACATTTTGCCAAGAGACCGGACTTATTCAGTGAAAAGTACAAAAAGATCTGAATCTAAAAACAAAATAATTGGAAGTGGAAAATTGAGCTGTCCATTGCTCAAAGGATATGGTGCAACATCATAACGTAGTTGAAGCGTTTTGATATTAGCAAAGTAAATCAAATCTTTAATTTATGTTTTGTAGGTTTTCCACGATCTTTTGTTGGTCGAAATAAAAAACCCTGCATAGCGCAGGGTTTTTTAACAGGTGAGACTAAATATTATTTAGCTTCTTCTGCTTTTGGTTTTTCACGTAAACGGATACCAAGGTCACGTAATTGGTTCGCTTCAACTGGCGCAGGCGCTTGAGTTAAAGGACATTCCGCAGTCTTAGTTTTCGGGAATGCAATCACGTCACGGATAGAAGATGCACCAGTCATCAACATCACTAAACGGTCAAGACCGAATGCCAAACCACCGTGAGGAGGCGCACCGAATTTCAACGCATTAAGCAAGAAGCTGAATTTCTCTTCTGCTTCTTCTTCACCAATGCCAAGCGCTTCAAAGATCGCTTTTTGCATTTCTAGGTTGAAGATACGAAGTGAACCACCACCGATTTCAGTACCGTTCAATACCATATCGTAAGCAACAGAAAGTGCAGCACCTGGGTTGTTCTTCACTTCTTCAACGCTTGATTTTGGCAGCGTGAATGGGTGGTGAACAGACGTCCATTTACCGTCATCAGTTTCTTCGAACATTGGGAAGTCAACAACCCAAAGTGGCGCCCACTCGCAAGTTGCAAGTTTCATGTCGTGACCGATTTTAATACGTAAAGCACCCATCGCATCATTTACGATTTTCGCTTTGTCCGCACCAAAGAATACGATGTCGCCATTTTCAGCACCAACGCGTTTCAATAGATCAAGTACGATAGGCTCGATAAATTTAACGATTGGAGATTGAAGACCTTCAATACCTTTTTCAAGCTCGTTGACTTTGATGTAAGCCAAACCTTTCGCGCCATAGATACCCACGAATTTAGTGTATTCGTCAATTTGGCTGCGTGGAAGCGCGCCAGCACCTGGTACGCGAAGCGCAACAATACGGCCTTTAGGATCTTTAGCAGGACCTGCGAATACTTTGAACTCAACGTCTTGCATCATGTCTGCAACGTCAACCAATTTCAAAGGAATACGTAAGTCAGGTTTATCAGATGCATAGTCACGCATTGCATCTGCATACGTCATACGTGGGAACTTGTCGAACTGAACGTTTAGAAGTTCTTTGAACATCTTAACCGTTAAACGTTCCATCAAATCCATAATGTCATCGTCACTCATGAACGATGTTTCAACGTCGATTTGTGTGAATTCAGGCTGACGGTCAGCACGTAAGTCTTCATCACGGAAACATTTCGCGATTTGGTAGTAACGATCAATACCACCCACCATCAACAACTGTTTGAATAGCTGTGGAGAT
The DNA here is from genome assembly GCF_013418475.1 of Acinetobacter sp. YH12140. NCBI lineage: Bacteria > Pseudomonadati > Pseudomonadota > Gammaproteobacteria > Moraxellales > Moraxellaceae > Acinetobacter > Acinetobacter sp. YH12140. The sequence goes on along the minus strand of NZ_VPBZ01000011.1, from coordinate 58,207 downwards.
TGTGGAAGCGCATAGAAGCTACCGTTAGAAACACGGCTTGGTACTAAGTAGTCACGTGCACCTTCAGGAGTCGCACGCGTTAAAATCGGTGTTTCAACGTCTAAGAAACCATTTTCTTCGAAGTAGTTACGAATTAGGTTAGTCAATTTAGAACGGAAACGAAGACGATCTAACATTTCTGGACGACGGATATCCAAGAAACGATATTTCAAACGTACTTCTTCAGAAATATTTGTGTTGTCGTCATTCAATGGGAATGGCGGAGTTTCTGAACCAGCAAGCACTTCGATTTCTTTACCAAGAACTTCGATTTGACCGCTAGTCATATTCGCGTTTTCAGTACCTGCGTAACGACGACGTACACGGCCTGTAATTTTTAATACGAATTCTGAACGTGCTTTGTCCGCAGTCACGAAAGCTTCAGGAGTATCAGGGTCAATCACTACTTGAACAAGGCCATCACGGTCGCGCATGTCAAGGAAGATTACACCACCGTGGTCACGGCGACGGTGAACCCAACCGCATAATGTAACGGTTTGGTCGATTTGGGCTTCAGTAAGTGAGCCGCAGTAATGAGTTCGCATCATAGCGTTAGAAATCCAACTATATGGGTTAAGGTCAGCGAATACGTAAACAGCGTACCGCTTTTATTCGAATAGGGGATTATGCCTCTTTTTGGCTGTTTTGTCACAAGGACTTATTGCTAAAACAGCCAAATTTACAGCAAATTTTCGGTCAATGATGGGCTTAAGCCGATGACGTTGAAAAAATATTGGTGCTCTTGCTTAAGATCAGAAATATCAGACTACCGAGGCTAAACGTGGCTAAAAATGCACGGAAAAAATAATTAATGGCTTTGCCGACATAGGCATACAAGTCATGCACAAATGCATCTGAATAAATACTGTCAGCAAAATAAAAATAACTTGCGATGCCCGCAGCTAAAGACAGGGCCGCTAAACCATATACATAGACTTTGATGGATGTGGGGACGTTTGCAGTACTTCGATAGTGAAGATGATGACGATAAATCATCCATGCCAAAACGGGGAGTGCCAAGCCAGATAATCCAATTTGCAACACGCGATGTAGGGGATATGAATGACCAAAAAATTGAATCGGTAGACTCAATAGATCCTTAAATGCAAAGGTACGAAAGTCAACATGGGTCAAGCCATCCCCAACAATATGCGTCGATGTTCCAACGATGAGTGCGAGGATGAGACTGAGCATAAACCCACAGCATTGATTGAAATTCTGTAGATTCAGCGGCTTATTTAAACCAAAAAAAGCAAATAACATCGGGCGATAGAGCACATACCACAGCACACAAAACAGCAAACCTAGGATTAAGTTTGGAAAAATTAACCCCGACCATTGATGGGATCCATTGTAGTCAGCATTAGTAAATAAACGGAATAAATCCGGCACCATGCTACCAATTGCGAGTGCTGCAATAGGCAGGCGATTTCCGCTTAATTTGGAAATAGGCGGTGCGAGTACAGCATGGGATATGGTAAAAGGCATTGAACTAAAATAAATATATGAATAAATACAATGTGGTATCGGTGAGTGTATATGATTTGGGCAGATTAGAATGTTTTTTATTGCAAAAGTAATGAAATGTTATATTATAACATTATTCAAAATTAGCCAGATTTGAGTCTCTCCAAATGTCTTTTCATAAGAATTTAATCACAATCTCAATTTTTGCAGTGATTGCACCCAATATTTATGCTGATGATCAGCAACAACAGGTACAAACTTTAGAGGCGATTAATGTTCAGGTTCATCCTTTAAATCAAAGTGCTGCAGATTTTTCGGTTGCAGATAACATTATTAAGCATAAAGATTTGGCACAAGGTGGAGTCACTATTGGTGATGCCATTGCCGGACAACCTGGAGTGTATTCAAATCAGTTTGGTGCAGGCTCAAGTCGACCTGTAATACGTGGGCAAGATGGGCCACGTGTCAAAGTGTTGGAGCATGCATCTGAAACAGCAGATGTTTCAACTTTATCCCCTGACCATGCAGTGACGGTTGATCCAATTTTAGCGAAACAAGTAGAAGTGATTCGTGGGCCATCCACTTTATTATATGCAGCTGGGACGGTTGGTGGGTTGGTGAATGTTACCGATCAAAAAATTCCAACGCAGATGCCTGAAAATGGTTTAGAGGGGCAGGTTGGGCTACGTTATAACTCAGGTAGTGACGAAAAATTATCGAGTGCAGGTGTCACTGCTGCGCTAAGAGAAAATTTTGCACTGCGAGTTGAGGGATCAAAGCGTAAAGCCAATGACTATATCGTACCCAATTATTTCCATGATCATGATGGCGAATTAGAAAAAGAACGCCGTGTCGGCAACACCTTTGCAGAAGGGCAAAATGTCAGTGTAGGTGCGTCATGGATTCATGATCGAGGTTTTGCTGGACTGTCTTATAGCAACCGTCAAGACCAATATGGCTTGCCGGGGCATAGTCATGAATATGAAAGCTGTCATCCACATGATGACCATTTACATTGTGATGGTCATGACAACCATGGGCATACCGATGAGCATGATCATTCAGCCCATGACGAACATGATCACGATCATGATGCCGCAGGCCCATGGGTCGACTTAAAGTCAGAACGCTATGATTTCCGTACCGAACTTGCGAATCCGTTTGCGGGCTTCCAAAAAATCCGTGCACATGCAAGTTATACCGATTATCAACATGATGAAATTGAAGGCGATACAGCGGCAACAACCTTTAAAAGTAAAGGTTACGATGGTCGTTTAGAGTTAGTGCATAACCCGATTGCGGATTGGGAAGGTGTGATTGGCGCACAATACAATCAGCAAAAGCTCAATATCAGTGGTGAAGAGTCATTGATGAACCCAAATAAAACCCAAAAATGGAGTGTGTTTGGTTTAGAGCATAAACAATTCGGCAATTTTCATGTCGAGTTGGGCGCCCGTGTCGATCAGCAGAAAATTCAGATCGATTCTGCACAAAAAGATTATGATGATTATGGCATCTCTTATTCAGGAGCTGTGAACTGGGCGTTTGCACCCAATTATAAATTATCCTTGGTGGGTTCTCATCAAGAGCGTTTGCCATTGGCGCAAGAGCTCTATGCAGATGGTAAGCACTTTGCGACCAATACCTATGAACGCGGAAATGAAAATCTGGATGTGGAAAAATCCAATAATCTAGAACTGGGTTTCCATTACGAAAAAGATCAGTTGGATTATCACGTTCATGTTTACCACAACTGGTATGACAACTACATTTATGCTGCAACCAAAGATAATTTTGAAAACTTCCGCTTAGTTGATTACACCCAAGACAAAGCCAAGTTCTATGGCGCGGAAGCTCAAGTGGGTTATGCCATTAATGATATGTATAAACTCAGTGTCTTTGGTGATTATGTTCGCGGCAAAATTGATGGTGAAAATGCGCCACGTGTGCCTGCAGGGCGCTTAGGAACCAAGGTCGATGTTGACTTTGCCGATGGTTGGTCAGGTCTTGCAGAATATTCACATGTATTCAAACAAGACAAAATCACTGCATTTGAGCGTGAAACAGATGGCTACAACATGGTGAATTTGGGTGTGGCCTATAGTGGTCAATTGAAAGATCAAAATGATTATCGAGTCTATTTCAAAGCCAATAATTTATTGGATGAAGATGTTTATTCTCACACGTCATTCCTGGCCAATATTCCTCAAGTCGGTCGTAATTTTACGGTCGGTCTTGAATTTGGTTTCTAATTGAATTTGCACAGACTTTTCTAAGTAAGTCTAGGTGAAGTCACAGAAATCCTCTTGAAAAATCAATGAATAAAACCTAGTCTGAGTGCATTAGACTAGGTTTTTTCTTATGCGCATCATTCAACGAATACATCACAAGCTCAATTGGTCACGTCGTCGCTATGTGGGTGTGGTCATTGGTTTATTGGTTTTAGGTTATTTGGCCTCGGCAACCTATCACACGCTAAAGCCACTCCCAGAAGGGTTGAACTACACGGGAAAACTTCGCCATGCTGAAGTGAACTTTTTAGTGGATGAAACCTATATCGATGCGCAAGGAAAGCAGCAACAGGAACATCGCATTTTTAAAGAAATGCTGAAAATGATTGAGGAAGCACAGTCGACCATTGTGTTGGATATGTTTCTCTTTAATCCTCAAGTTGGTGACTCTCAATTAAAACATGAACAATTAACACAGGAGTTGACCGATGCGCTGATTTTGAAGCGTCTACTATCTCCTCAAGTGGAAATTTTTGTGATTACTGACCCGGTCAATTCGGTCTATGGCGGCATTCAACCCGAGCATTATCGTCAATTACGACAAGGGGGCATTGAGTTAATCGAAACCAATTTGGTACCACTTCGTGCATCCAATCCAGCATGGTCAGGTTTTTGGTATATCTGTTGTCAAGATATTGGCAATAATCCTGAAAAAGGCTGGTTACCGAACCCATTGGGAACCGAGAAAGTGACGATCCGCAGTTATATGGATCTTTTCAACTTTAAAGCCAATCATCGTAAAACCTTGGTGGTCGATACCGTTGACGGTTGGAAAGGTTTAGTCACCTCTATGAATCCACATGATGGTAGCTCACGACATTCCAATGTAGCCTTAACCGTCAAAGGCATGACCGCGATTGACTTGTTAAAGACTGAGCAAGCCGTAGGTATGATGTCTAAAGCCAATATTCCATTTGTAGTGATTAAAGATGTTGAAGCCGCGAAAACTCAGCCACAGGTTCAAGTGCTGACTGAAAAAGCCATTTATGATGCCACACTCGACTTAATTGATAGTGCGAAGAAAGCTGGAACTGAAATTGATATCGCGATGTTCTACTTGTCAGAACGTAAAATTATCAAAGCACTCATTGCTGCACATGAACGTGGCGTGAAAGTTCGTGTATTACTCGATCCGAATAAGGATGCTTTTGGACGTACCAAAAATGGCATTCCAAATCGACCTGTAGCATCCGAATTACATGATGCGGGTATTGATGTACGTTGGTGTAATACCCAAGGTGAGCAGTGCCATAGCAAGATGATTTTAAAACGTACTGCTTATCAAGCCGATATGATTTTAGGTTCTGCCAATTTCACGGCGCGTAACTTGAAAAATTATAATTTAGAAACTGATTTACGCGTGATCGGTGTGAAAGATGCTCAAGTTTTTAAAGATGCATCACAGTACTTTAATATCGCTTGGTCAAATCTGGATGGTAAACAAATGAGTGTCGATTATAGTAAATATGCGGATGAATCGACCTTGAAATATGTGTTGTATCGCTTTATGGAATGGAGCGGAATATCTACTTTTTAGAATTGTCTTAATCTCCCAAATCCCTCTTTTGAAAAGAGGGACTTTCCTCCCTTTTTTAAAGGGAGGTTAGGAGGAACTTAATCAGTTTTAATTCTTCGGTACAGGATTTGGCGGAACGATTTGATCTAAATCTTTATCCGTCATTTGATCCAATTCTTTAATATCGGTTTTGATTTTCCATTTATCGGCATCATCTACTGGTTGTGGCAAACGAGCTTCTAACCAGTCACAGATGATATCTGGTGGAAAATCGGCGTGGTTACATTGAATCACCCAAGACAAGAATTGTTTTGCTTCGCCATTCATATATGGTGGCGGAGAAACCGGTAAAAATTGAGTCGGTAAGCGTTCATTTTTAGAAATATAGTTCAATACATGGCCCAATTCTTGAACAGTTTGCCATGCTAAAGGGTGATCTACATTAATTTGAAATTTAAACCACCAAGCAGTTTTACCATCGGTTCCGTACGAGTCAATCAGTTGTTCTTGAATACTTGGAACTTTAGAAAAAAATTGATGAAGTCGGTCAAAACTTAATTCAGACACAGCATTTGATCCACTACGAAATAAAATCAATCTTAGCATAATCCAATGAAAAACAGGCTAGCCTGAAGGTGCGATCAGCTTGGTCGGAAAATTAACAAATTCTTGCACTTGATGGATTTTTATCCATTTTTTCTCCTACAATGGAATTTATACTGAGCGTATAAACCGTCGAGGAGAGCTTAAGTGAAAACCACATTATTCTATGCGATTGCAGGTGTGATGCTGATCAGTGCTTCAGCCAGTACTTTTGCGGAAAACAAATGGGCAAATTACCAAGGTGTAGATACATCAAAACCACAACACCGTCCACCGTCGATGAATCGGCCTGGCTATCCGCAGCATGCGCCGAATTATCCTCAACATTATCCTCAGTATCCAAGTCGTCCGCCGGTTTATCCGCAATATCCAAATCGACCTTATCCGCAGTATCCAAAAAGTGGCATTAGTATTCAATACAATGCGCCGACCACCATTACTCAAAATTCGCAGAGCTATAGTTGGGTGAATGGTGATCCTGCCAGCGCGAGTATTTCGAGTTCAACCTATACCTTTATCAGCGATTGGAAACGGATTGGTTTACCAGCACCCCCAAGTGGCATGTATTGGATCTTTGAAAATGGTCGCTATGTATTAGTGCCGAATCGGTAATTTAATCTCCCCAAACCCCTCCTTAAAAAAGAGGGGCTTTAATAAGACTAAGCTAACTCATCATCTTGCGGACGTGGGGTTTTTCCTTCAGGCAGTGGCTTCTCGGAATGCTTATCTCGAATAACCGAAGGATATGTCCAAGAGGCATAGCGCACAATCAAAATGGCCACAGCAAGGATGAGGATCGAACCTGTAGTAATGACCAAGCCCATATCCGCTTTATGGTCATGTTGAATGTCCGAAATCAGTAAACGGGTCAGGGCAGTAATAGCAATATAAATCAGGAAGCGAACAGGCATGTGGTTGGTTTTAAAATAAATACCAACCATGGCACCGAGTTCGAGGTAAATAAACAATAATAAAATATCGTCAATCGTGGCGAATTGCTTAACTGTAATAATTTCAAAAATGGTATGACCCGCAGACCATAAAATCATACAGCCGATGACAAACAGCGCAAGATAATGAAAACCTTCTACAGCAAGATTGCCAAGTCGGTCGAGGAGGGCTTCAATTTTTTCTACTTTAGGATCACGGTGTTTCATATATCTTCCTCCTGTGTAAATTGCGTGAATATTCAATCAAGAACAAGTCATTAAATACCAAGCAAATTTCATGCACATGAAGCGCATATGACAAAAATATTTTTTAGGTTCAATAAAGTCTTTAATGTTAAGTTTGAGCTTAAATTTTATCCTATAAGAATGAAGCGACGATGTATCAACCAACGCATTTTAAACAGAATGAACTCCTTGATCTGATTGATCTTATGCGTAAGCATGCTTTGGCGACAGTAATACTGACGGCACCCAATGGTGAGTTGGAAGTGAATCATTTACCACTAGAATATGACACTGAGTCAGGCGAATTGGGTATATTACGCGGTCATATTGCTAAGGCCAATCCAATGTTTGAATTGCTAAATCAGTCAGCACAAACCTATGTGATTTTTCATGCCGACGAAGCATATATTTCGCCAAATTGGTATGACGGCAAGCAGGAACATCATCGCGTTGTGCCGACATGGAATTACCGTGTGGTGCATGTCAAAGGCACAATTCGTAAAGTTGACGATGAAAAATATTTACGAGGGGTTCTGGCTCGGTTGACTCGACAACATGAAGCTAGCCAACCCGTGCCGTGGAAAATGGGCGATGCGCCTCATGATTTTATTGCTGAACAGTTAGAGAAAATTGTGGCGATTGAAGTCGATATCCAGTCGATGATCGGGAAATTTAAAGTCAGTCAAAACCGAAGTGCTGTAGATGCGATGAATGTGGCAAAAGCTTTGGAAAATGCGAATTCTGAAATGGCTAGGTCAGTCAGGAAATATTATCACTACAATGAATAAAAAAATGCCCGATAAATCGGGCATTTTTGATTTTGTACGGCTAATTAAGCTTGGTTGGTAAAGTAATCTTCAGAGAAGTTCATGATCACTTCAGAACCTGCTTTCACTTTAGCAATGCGTAAAGCCAATTCAGGCAAAATACGCTGCGTGAAGTAAAGAGTCAGTGCAAGTTTGTTTTGGTAGAACTCGCCATCTTTGTCTTTTGCTGCATCTGCAATGCGGGCAAACATATAGGCAAAGCTGAGTAAGCCTACAGCATGTAGGTAATCAACGGCTGCTGAGTTCGGGAACTCAATGTTTTCACGAGCAGCTTCAAGTACATATTGAGTCACAGCTTCAACTTCAGCTGCTGCATCTAAGGTTGCATCTTTGATGTAGTTCAAGCTGGCATCTAAGTTATTGGCAAAATCACGGATTTCTTGGATATATTCAGCAATGAATTCACCATTGCACTTAATGGTTTTACGACCAATTAAGTCTTGAGACTGAACACCGTTGGTTCCTTCGTAAATCTGTGCAATACGCAGGTCACGGATACATTGTTCCATACCCCATTCACGAATAAAGCCATGACCACCAAATACCATTTGCGCATCCAGTGTTGCTTGGAAAGCGGTATCTGTTAAATACGCTTTTGCAATTGGTGTTAACAGCGCAACACGGTTATTGGCTGCTTTGACTGCTTCTGGATCCGTAGAGAACTTGGTAATGTCCAGTTGTTGACCGACATAAACTGCAAATGCACGAGATGCTTCATTGTTGGCACGTGCATTTAGCAACATACGACGTACATCGCCGTGTACAAGGATGCTGTCTGCTGGTTTAGCAGGGGATTGCACGCCAGAAGCGCTACGGCCTTGTAAACGATCAGTCGCATATTGCGCTGCATTTTGATAAGCAAATTCAGAAGCACCTAGGCCTTGAATACCCATAGACAGACGTTCGTAGTTCATCATGACGAACATCGCTGCAAGGCCTTCATTTTCTTTACCAACCAGGTAGCCTTTCGCGCCATCAAAGTTCATCACACATGTTGCAGACGCTTTGATCCCCATTTTATGTTCAATAGAACCAGGGCCTACAGCATTACGCTCACCCAATGAACCATCTGCATTCACCAAGAATTTAGGTACGATGAAGAGTGAAATTCCGCGTGAGCCCGCAGGCGCATCAGGCGTTTTCGCTAAAACTAAGTGGATGATATTTTCAGAAAGGTCGTGGTCACCGCCAGTGATGAAGATTTTCGTACCAGTAATGTTATAAGTACCGTCTTCATTACGTTCAGCTTTAGTTTTGATAATACCTAAATCTGTACCTGCATGCGGTTCAGTTAAGCACATCGTGCCTGACCATTCGCCTGTATACATTTTTGGCAAATAAGTTTCTTTTTGCTCTTGTGATGCATAGCTGTTTAATGCCATGCCTGCACCTACAGAAAGAAGCGGGTAGAGCATGAATGATGGGTTGGTTGCAAACAGCATTTCGTCAGACAGAACAGTCAGCATTTTTGGCATGCCTTGACCGCCCCATTCTTCATCTGCGCCTAGACCAATCCAGCCACCTTCTGCATATTGTTTAAATGCTTCTTTGAAACCAGCAGGAGTCGTGACATTGCCATTGCTATAGGTTGCGCCTTCTTCATCACCTGTGCGGTTTAAAGGATGAGTGACGTTTTGCGCAAATTTTGCCATTTCTTCAAGAATGGCTTCTGCAGTAGCAGCATCAACGTGAGCAAGATTTTCGTTGTTTTGCCAGAATTGTTCTGCTTTAAAAACATCATTTAAGATGAATTTCATATCTGCAAGCGGCGCATTATAAATTGGCATGTTCGTTCACCTGTTTATTGTTTGAATCTGTGGACTTGGGGCAATTTGTATCGACATAAAGCGTGGAGAAAATTGACCAAAGTAAAATTATGGGACTATTTATAAAGAAAAAGGACTGCCAATGCTATGACCGTCCTTTCTCTATTTCTGCACTCAAGAGTACAATTTTTTGAATATGTTTTAGATATTCACATTAGAATGCAAAGTGTTCTGCATCCAATGCCATAAGAGGATCTAGGCCACCTGCGATCACTTCTACATGAGAGCGAACACGCGGTAAGATTTTCTTGAAGTAGAAACGGGCAGTCGTTACTTTTGCATTGTAGAAATCAACATCTGTTGTTCCTGCAGCTAAAGTTTCTTGTGCAACTAACGCCATACGAGCCCATAAGTAAGCAAGCGTTACATAACCAGAGAAGTACAGGTAATCGACCGCAGCAGCACCCACTTCTTCTGGGTTTTGCATTGCTTTCATACCAATCTGCATAGTTAGGTCGCCCCATTCTTTGTTTAGCGCAGCAAGCGGCTCAACAAATTCTTTCATGGCAGCGTTGTCTTTGTTAGCTTCAACAAATTTATGGATGATCTTGGTGAAGTCTTTCAACATTGCACCTTGAGTACCCAATACTTTACGGCCTAACAAGTCAATCGCTTGAATTTCAGTCGTACCTTCGTACAAGCAAGAGATACGTGTATCACGTACGATCTGCTCCATACCGTGTTCTGAAATGAAACCATGACCGCCGAATACTTGAACACCGTGTTTAGCAGACTCAGAACCTGTTTCAGTTAAGAATGCTTTAGCAATTGGTGTTAATAGAGACAAAATGTTGTCAGAGAATTTACGTTCTTCTTCCGTTGCACCTTGTTCCACGATATCGGCATGGAAAGATAATAAGTAAACCAGAGCACGACCAGCTTCAGCAAATGATTTTTGCGTAAGCAGCATGTTGCGTACTGCAGGGTGAACGATAATTGGATCTGCTTCTTTTTCAGGTGCTTTAGGGCCTGAAAGTGAACGCATTGCCAAACGGTCTTTTGCGTAAGCAAGTGCACCTTGGAAAGCGCCTTCAGAAGCTGAAAGACCTTGTACAGCAGTACCGATACGAGCAGTGTTCATGAATGTGAACATGCAGTTTAGACCGCGGTTTTCAGGGCCAATCAAGAAGCCTTTTGCGTTATCAAAGTTGATGACACAAGTCGCGTTACCATGGATACCCATTTTGTGTTCAATCGAACCACAACGTACCGCATTGCGCTCACCAATTGAGCCATCAGCATTTACATTGAATTTAGGTACGATGAATAATGAAATACCTTTCGTGCCTTTTGGTGCACCTGGAAGACGAGCAAGGACGATATGGATGATGTTTTCAGCCATGTCGTGTTCACCAGCAGAGATAAAGATTTTCTCGCCAGAAATTGCATAACTGCCATCCGCTTGCGGTTCAGCTTTAGAGCGGATGATACCTAAGTCAGAACCTGCATGAGATTCTGTTAAGCACATGGTACCAGTCCATTCACCTGAAACAAGTTTAGGAAGGTAAGTGTCTTTTTGCTCTTGAGAACCGTGGTGTTCTAAAGTACGTACAGCACCGTGAGACAGACCAGGGTACATACCCCATGCCCAGTTCGACGTACCCACCATTTCTGAAATGATGTTGCCTAAAGAAACCGGTAAGCCTTGACCGCCGTATTGCTCTTCAGCAGATAGAGATGGGAAACCGAGTTCGATATATTTTTGATACGCTTCTTTAAAACCAGTTGGTGTTGTTACAACGCCATCATTCCAAGTACAACCTTCACGGTCGCCGACTTGGTTAAGAGGAGAAAGTTCATTTTCACAGAAGTCAGCAGCAGCTTCTAGATATTGGTCAACCAACTCACGACTTACGGTGTCAGAAAATGCAGGCAGTTGTGCATAGTGATCTTCTGCTTTTAAAAGTTCATGCAGAACAAATTGCATATCACGTAAGGGCGCTTTGTATTGTGGCATATCGTTTTCCTCAATACTGGTTTCTACCAGCGTTAGTAATCCTAAATAACATTTGAACGTGTCTTCAATGACACGTATTGGAATGGTTCTAATCGTGCAACATCTTCTTATTGGGTACAAGCATTTCAGGGCGATTTGTTGGTGACTGTAAAGTCAAAGAAATATCCCTTGAAAATGCTAAGTACATTGAGTGTAAACACTTTTGGCTGAAAATGAATGACACAAATAGTCAAAAAGCGTAAAAAGATATGTCCAATAAAAAAGGCACTCCTGGGAGTGCCTTTTTTTATGCAATGATATTGCGATCTAAGTTTGGATTATTTCACTGGTGCTGGCGTCGGGGCAACAGGGGCTTTAGGTTGGAAGCGAACTTCACATTTACCGTTGATCTGCTGTTCGCCAACTTTAATCGCAACCGCGCTGCCATCGGTTTTGCCTTGGCATGCTTTCATAATCGCTTGTTGTTTGGCTTGGCGTTCCGCTAAACGCTGATCAAACTGTTTAGTCAGCTCTGCACGTTTTGCATCAGTCAGTGGCTCACCTCGTTGCATCTGACCACGTATGTTGCCACGCATTGGACGATGTTCACCACGCATAGGTTTGTGTTCACTACGTGCTTTTTTCATGTCTTTACGGTCTGCTTTGAACACCATGGTACATGTACCATCAATGTTTTTTTCGCCAGCTTTTACTTGAACAGTTGAACCTGTCGTCTTGCCATTACAAGCTTTTTGCATATCAGCAAACACTTGACGTTGCTCGGCACGCATTTGTTTAAAATGTTCACGTTGCTCAGGTGACATACGACGATCTTGATCACCATGATGTTGTTTCATCATACGGCCATGATCGTTATCTTTTGGTGCGGTTGTCGATTGACAGGCAGTTAATGCACCCATGCTCAATACGCTTGCACCGATTAAAGCCATTTTAGTCATTTGTTTCATAGTCTTTACCCCCACCAGATTAGATATTTTTCCGATGGTTAAAGATTAAATAATAAAGATGTAGAAACAATGGAGAGTTTTTTAGTTGCGTGTTCGCTACAATAATGAATATAGAAGAAAAATGAGAGTTCTCTTTTGAAAATACGTCGTATCCCGATTGCCCTACGCTTGTTTCTGACTGTGCTGTTGACGACGCTCGTCATCACAACGGTAAGTCTTGGCGTTTTGCATTGGAATATGCAGCGTAATTTCACCAAATATGTGGCCGATGTCGAGATGCAAAAGCTTGACCATGTCATTGAAAATTTAGCCGATGTGTATACGGTCTATCATGATTGGGGCAATGCGATTCAGGCACAGATTCTGCAAATTGAAGGGCAGGCAGCACCAGATGACTATGATCGTCTCTCTCGGTGGTGGTTACGTCGTCAATATGACATTGCATTGCAGCAGCGCTATTTTCAAGATCATAGTTTGAATGCAGCATCGATGCTGGCAACACCACAGCAAACGGCAGAGCAAAAAATTGAAGAGCTGAAATGGCTGGAACAAAACTTACCATCTGAGTTCCAACCCTTTGAAGGTTTAAAATTTCCTTTAAGTACGAACCAAAATGTATTCCGTCCAAAAGAGTCGAACACAGATGAAAAAGATGAAGATCAATCCTCACAAAGTAACAGTAATAATGGTGGTAAGAAACAATTTATCCAAATGCCTGACCGCTTGGGCTTGAGTTCGCGTTTATCTTTATATGATGCACATCGCCAATTTGTTGTGGGTGAGCCGACAGATGAACAAATCTCTTATCGTCCGATTATGGTGAATAATCAAATCGTGGGATATTTGGGGCTCAAACCTGTCCTCGATCAAGATGATGCGATCAGTATTAACTTCTTTAGTAAGCAAAAACGTTATTTATTATTGGTTTATGTGCTTACGTTTATTGCAAGTTTGATTGCAGCATTGTTATTGGCAACATACTTTAAAAAACCGATTCAGCGTTTGTTAATGGGAACACGTGAATTAACCAAGGGCAATTATCAACATCAAGTTGCAGTGAACCGTAATGATGAGCTTGGTGATTTATCGAATGAATTGAATCAGTTGGCCGTAATTCTCGATCAGCATGAAACGTCACGTCGTCAATGGGTGGCCGATACTTCACATGAATTGAAAACGCCATTGGCCGTGTTACAGGCTCAAATTGAGGCGATGCAGGACGGTATTCGTAAGCCAACGCCAGAGCATTTTACTTCGATGTTGAATCAAGTCAGTAGTCTGAAAAAATTGACCAAAGATTTGGCTGATTTGGCGCAAGCTGATGCACAGCAATTAAATTGTTATCTCACTACGATTAATCCGTGGGATGTCGTTGTGCAGGAGGTTGAAAGCTTTAAACCGAAGTTTGAACAAGCCGATTTGAAAATTACAGCAACGGGCGATGGCACTTCATTACAATTAGATATAGACCGTTTTAAACAGATTATGGTCAACTTATTGGGTAACAGTATTCGTTATACGGAAGCTGGTGGTGAAGTGCATGTTCATACTGAGCAAGATGAAACCCAGTGGACCGTGTATGTTGATGACAGCCCATTTGGTTTAACTGATGAACAGTTGGCACGTTTAGGTGAGCGTTTCTATCGTGTGGATGATTCACGTACGCGTGCAACTGGTGGTACAGGATTAGGATTGGCGTTATCCGTAAAAATAGCTAGAGCATTGGGCGGAGAATTGAGTTTTGATCATTCTCCATTGGGCGGTTTGCGTTGCAAATTGACATTTCCCAAACAGATGAAATATTAAAAGGAAGCATGCATGAAACATATCATGTTGGTTGAAGATGAAGTGGAACTTGCACAGCTGGTGCGTGATTATCTAGAGGCTGCAGGCTTTGAAGTCAGCATGTTTCATGATGGGCAAGAAGCCTATGACAGCTTCACACAACGTAAACCGAGTCTGATGATTTTAGACCTGATGGTGCCCCGTATGGATGGCTTAACCATTTGCCGTAAAGTCCGTGAGCAGTCTGATCTGCCGATTATTATGGTGACTGCACGCACTGAAGAAATTGACCGTGTATTGGGGCTTAATATGGGTGCTGACGATTATGTCTGCAAACCGTTTAGTCCGAAAGAATTGGTGGCACGTGTGCAAGCAGTATTACGTCGTTTAGAACGTAAAGCAGAGCCAGAGGTGAATGATTTATTCCGTATGGACAAAGCACAGCAACGCATTTGGTATCAACAAAAAGCGTTGAGCTTAACGCCAACAGAGTTTCGTTTACTAGAGTTGTTTTTAGAGCATGTAGGGCAGGTGTATTCACGTGCGCAATTGCTTGATCATATTAATCCGGACAGTTTTGAAGTGGCTGACCGTGTGATTGATAGTCATATTAAAAATTTACGTCGTAAGATTTCAGATGCAGCGGAAACCGGCAACCGCCATGAATGGATTCAAGCTGTGTATGGCGTCGGCTACCGTTTTGAATATCCAGAGGATTAATGTTACTTTTTGTTCTTGAATCTTTTTTTAAAAGCCTTTAATTTTTAAAGGCTTTTTTATTTGTATTTTTAAGAGGGAAAAACATAATGATTTTAAAAAAAACCTTATTAGCAATAAGCTGTTCTGTAATTTTAACTGCATGTGGCGGTGGTGGTGGCGGGTCTTCTAGTAGCGGTGGGACTTCAGATAATGGCGGTTCAAATGGGGAAACAGCTAACCCATCAAATCCAGCAACAGATTTAGAGAAAGCTAAAGTATTAATCAAAACTACGAACAATATTATTGCCTATTTTGACAGTTTTAAAGGTTTGCAGTCTCAGTATGAGCCTGCATTTGATGCTGTAAGTAATGCAGGAAATGATATTAGTAATGCTTCTGATCTCATCATTACTTTAGCTTCATTGGCGCAGAAAGATGCTCAAGGTTCCACAAAAGACTATACCGCTGCAGAATTAGAGGCACTTTTAGAGGATGATGCGACCTATGGGGGGATATATTATCCAGATTATATTTTGAGCAAAAATGGTCTTAAAATCAGCGTAACACCGACTTCAGTTTCTGTTAATGGAAGTGTATCGGCTAAATATTGGATGGACTATATATGGGATAGCAGTACTTTTACTGGAAAAGATGTTTTTAGCGATGCGGTTTTGATTACTGTAAGCAATTTAAAGTTGGATGCGCCATTCACAGCATCTGCAAAACAGCATAATTTTAAAATAGTTTCAGGCGGTAAAATCACAGCTAAAAATGCGGATGGATTAGAATCAAGCTTAGGGTTTAATAGCAACAGTACCGCTCAAGTTGTTTATGATACAGATATCAAGCTGGAAGACTCAGAAAGTGAAAATGCTCCGGTTACGGCACAATTTAAATTTTTAAATGTTTTGTTAACAACTCAGAACGCGAAGCTGAATTTAACTGAACTTTCAAGCAAAGCTGCTCGAGTTAAATTCAAAAATGGTACTGAAACATTTAATCAAATTATTCCATATGAAATTATTTTGAAAGGTGAAGCTTTAAGCGGAGCAGAAAACTTAGGCTTAGATGCAAATATTAAGCTAAAAAATGATCTGACTAAAACCTTTGATATTACCCAAGGCGAATCTGCGGCTGCATTTATTAATGCAGATTTGACAGTTAATCTCTCTGGTAACGTAAAAGGTGGGGGGGCTGCTGTGAAGCCATTCAGTTTACTGCTTAACGCTAAAAGGAATGATTACCAAAAAGGGATAGCAAATCTTAAAGTTACAGTTGATCAAAATACATTAAATATAGATGTAAAAACTGACAATCTGATCGCGCAATCTCCAATTATCTGGTCAAGAGTATCTCATGCGAATGGTGCATTTGTAGAAATTCCAGATTTAGATCAATTCAGTTCTGCTGATATTAAAGTCGGTACTGTTAGCTACGGTACGATCAATAGAGTATCGAATAGCATTTATTCTGCGAAATTTACCGATAACACTGTGCTAATGATTGCACCATAATAATGAATTAAGGAGAGGGGGTAACGATGTTCCCCCTTTTTTCTATGTTGAAAAAAAAATTAGTATTATTGGGATTATCGCTCCCGTTTTATAGCTATGCACAAGAGGCTATCTATTATCAAGTGCAAGCAGATGTTTATAGTGAACCGTTAGCGATTCATGCATTTACAGATGATTGGGATGATTCTAAGTTTAAATCAGGAAAAAATGCATTTGCTCATGGTTTAATGCAATTGGGCGTAAAGCAGGGTAATTGGGATTTTAGCTGGATCTGGCGATATGACTATGCGCTCAATTTCAGTGAGGATACAGCAAAGCTTTATTATCAAATACAGAATGAACTGCCTATCGATGCAAACTCAACGTATGACTTGAGGCTTGAAGCACAGCATATTGATACTGTTGGGTCTCGGGCTGCCTATACATGGCCCATTAGTTCGAATTGGAATTTAGAAACGGGTATAACCGCGTTAATTGGGCGTCATTATATTGATGGTCATATTAATGCGCTAGGGGTAACGACAGATCAGCAAGAGCTTATGGACCGCGTCAAATGGCTGAATGGGAGCATAGATTACAGTTATGATCATCCTGCTTTGAAAGAAGATAAAATGGGCTGGAATGAGCAGGCGCATAGCGGGTATGGCTATGCCCTAGATGCGACTTTAAGAGGTGCTATTGCAAAAAATTGGAATTTAAAAATTAATATTCAGGATGCATTGGCATATTTATATTGGCAAGATGCTCCATACACACGATATAACATCAGCTATGATCAAGATAAGCGTCCACGGTTTGATATTCAGGGAGAGTTTGATAAAGATAAGACCTATGCGCAAAAGCTGCCATTTAAAATTTATTCGGATTTAAATTATGACTCAGAGCAGGCTTGGAGTTTAGGACTCAGTTCAATCTCAAATGAGTATATAAGTCTTTGGCAGCTCAATGCATATTGGAATACAGGGCTAATGTGGGGAATCCATTTTGAACCCCAAACCAATTCGTTTGGCCTTTCCGTCAAACATGAAAACTTTGGTTTTAAATACATAGCAGATTCATTCAATACCAACCAAGCAAAACGTATGGGCGCGCAAATATATGCGCAATATCTATGGTAAGTGCTGTTGGACCAGCGACTGTAAACAGATTAGCTTCTTTAGAATATGTAAAGTTTTAAGCAGTTGTTTTATTTAACCGTATTGATATGTATTAAAAAAAGCTTTGCATTGTCATAATGGAATTTAAATTGTTCGGTTATGGATAAGTTTGAATTTATCTATAACCTTTTTTATTTATATCGTAAATTTTTTATTTTTTAAAGTTTTTATCAATATTAGATATTTATTAGTATTCCATTTTTGAAGGAATGGGCATCCCTTAACAGCAAAACAATGGCAATTGGATGAATGATAAAAATCACATAAAAATGCGAAACTTGCGCATTTAATGAAAATTGGTTATTATTTTGCTGGAATTTTAACCAGTATGTTTGGGCTGGCAGAGTTCAATGTAGACATAACAATTTTTAAAAATGGAACAGCCAGAGGGCAGAACAGATGAAAAATAGCGCTTTTGTAAAAATAATAATGGTCACGGGTGTCTTGGGTTTAACGGCATGTGGGGGTAGTGATCGTGACGAGACAGGGAGTGTACCGCCAGAGCCAGTTGCCGATGCTATGGTACAAAAGAGCGTAGAAGAGCTGACTTTATTAGATGTGAATAATCTTGCTTTAAATGCTGCGTCGATTCAGATTTTAAGTGATGAAGAATGGCAAAAAGTACAAGCAGGCAGTCTGAAAACAGCAACAAATACAATTACAGCAGATGATTCTGAACAGTTATTTCCACCGATCAACAGTTTACCGACAGCGACTCATTTTAAAGGTCAAAGTTACCTTGCGAATGCTCAAGGCATCGTTAAACTGCCTAAATTGGCTGCAGGCACATATTATGTTTTGGTCACTAAAAATGGACAGTCTGCAGTTTCGGCATTCTTGATCCACCCTAAAAATACCAATAAGAGCATTGTGTTGAATGTGGTTCTCAACTGCTTAGACCAAGACTGTCAGACACTAAGTGATGCACCAGTCAATGATGCAGTGGTCGGAACATTGTCTGGTCAAGTGATTTTTAAAGGGAAGCCTTTGGCGAATGCGCAAGTGTCATTGTCTGGCGGTACAGCGACCAATGGCGCATTTGTTAGTGCTTTGACTGATGCCAATGGATATTTCACGCTTTCATTTAATGTATCCAGTGCGCTACTTGAAGCATTGAAAAATGCCACGCTCACCATTAACGGAGCAGGAATTAATACTATTACGAAAAAAGTTACAGTCATTGCTTCTTCTGCATCGGGCTATCAATTTGAAGTGCTGCCCGAAACAGCATCTGCAGATGTGGTATGGCGTGAAACTTTTGAAGTGGACTCAGCAACCCGCAATGCATGGACAAGGTCGCAGCCAAGTGTGGCCAATGTTGATTGGCAGTTGCTAAACAAAGGTCACAACATTCGTAATAATCAAGTGAATCAGCGTGTACGCTTAGCGCCAAATGACCAAAGTCAAGGCAAGGTGCCTGAGCCACTGCAAGGCAATACTGCATATTGGTATGGTGACAAAGTAAATGGCAACTTTATTGGCGCTTTAAGTGATTCATCTATGGCTCCAGAGTTTGATGGCGGAACATCTAATACCCATAATATGGGTGAGTTAATCTCACCTGCCATTAATCTAAGCCAGTATCAAGCGCCTTTGAGTTTAAGCTTTAAAACATGGTGGGAAATTGAGTCGGTCAATCCAAATAATCAAGGGTTCGATTTGATGAATATTTTAGTTTCTACCGACGGTGGCAACAGCTTTAAGACCTTGGCTCGATTAAACCCGCTGGCAGATCCATCCTCGGCATATGAGCGCGCGCCGATTCCATACAGTAATTTAGGCTTTAACCTCGCACCGGCTGCTGTTCAGCAAGAAGCAATTTCATTAGATGAATATGCAGGCAAGGCCAATGTTCAGCTGAAATTCCAATTCAGAACAGTCGATCAACTTTATAACGGTTTCCGCGGTTGGATGATTGATGATGTGGTGATTCAGAAAAAAGCCGGTACTTTCCCATTATTTGATGGTGCGAGTTTTGATGAATATTCAGATAGTTTCTCTCAGGACTATAGTGGCGTCGCTACAAAACAAGCGGACACTGTGCTGAAAAGCACGAAGAGTTATGCACGGTGGGCTGAAGTGCCACAGCGAAAATAAAGATTTACATGACACCGCAGCATGAATAAATAGGTTTGACGTTCTGCATTCACTATCAATCATCCATCAAGTGAAGTGAATGCTAAAAAGCAGCTCTCTATTGAGGGCTGTTTATATTTAAAGGGACAATATATTCAGCCACTTTAGTA
The DNA here is from genome assembly GCF_013418475.1 of Acinetobacter sp. YH12140. Classification (NCBI taxonomy): domain Bacteria; kingdom Pseudomonadati; phylum Pseudomonadota; class Gammaproteobacteria; order Moraxellales; family Moraxellaceae; genus Acinetobacter; species Acinetobacter sp. YH12140. The sequence continues at coordinate 38,158 of NZ_VPBZ01000011.1, read as the reverse complement.
TACTGGCGGCTAAAGCTTCCGGCTGTTCGAGTGGAATCTTATGGCCCGTATTGTCCATCCTATCAATTTGACCAAGTGCTATGGAGAAATGCAGCTCACGCGCTGTATTCCATAATGATTCATACAGAAATGATCTGCGAATATTTGGCTGCAAAGAGCTGCACAGGCTACAATCCACTTTTTTATAAGATGAGAACGTGTTGTGAGCAGCGAAATGCCTCAACTGCAGCGCCGATTAAAGAACCGTCATATTCAGCTGATTGCAATGGGTGGCGCAATCGGGACAGGGCTATTTTTAGGCTCTGCGCATATTATTGAGTCGGCTGGACCATCGATAATTCTGGGCTATTTGATTGGTGGTTTGATTGCTTTTCTGATTATGCGCCAGCTGGGCGAGATGATCGTGCAAGAGCCAGTCACAGGTTCATTCAGTCATTTTGCTTTTAAGTATTGGGGCAAGTTTGCGGGCTTTTTAACGGGCTGGAACTACTGGATTCTGTATATTTTAGTAGTGATGACCGAGCTGACCGCGATAGGCAAATATATCAATTACTGGTGGCCGCATGTGCCTGCTTGGGTTTCAGTTTTGGTGTTTTTTGCTGTGATTACGCTAGCCAATTTAGCCAATGTCAAACTGTATGCAGAATCTGAATTTTGGCTGTCGATGATTAAGGTTGTGGCGATTGTTGCCATGATTATTTTTGGTATATACCTGCTACTTACAGCAGGCGCAGACTCTACCGCTTCGATTAGTAATTTATGGGTACATGGCGGCTTCTTCCCGCACGGTTTTGAAGGCTTATTCTACATGCTAGCCTTTATGATGTTTGCTTTTGGCGGCATTGAATTAATCAGCATGGCGGCGGCTGAAACTGAAAATCCTGATCAAAATATCCCGAAAGCGGTGAATCAGACCGTAATCCGCGTGTTCTTATTTTATATCTGTTCCTTGGCGGTACTGCTGTCGCTGGTGCCGTGGAATCAGTTGAAACTTGGCGGTTTGGATCATAGTCCTTTTGTGATGATTTTTAATCAGATGGGGATTGATTGGGCGGCGCATTTGCTGAATTTTATTATTTTGACGGCCTCCGTTTCGGTCTGTAATAGCGGCATGTATGCCAATAGCCGCATGCTGCTTGGTTTGGCAGAACAGGGCAATGCGCCAAAAGCCTTTAAACAGGTGAATAAGCACGGGACACCGATTGCTGCAGTTTTATTTTCTGCTTTGCTGATTTTTGGCTGTGTGCTGCTGAATTATTTCTTACCTGAAAAAGCATTGAGTTATTTGATTTATATCGTGGTGAGCGCTGCGGTGCTGAATTGGATGCTGATCAGCTTGATTCATTTGAAGTTTAGAAAAGCGATGCAGCAACAGGGCATACTGACCAAGTTTCCTGCTTTATTTGCACCGTTCACCAACTATTTTGTTTTGGTGTTCATGCTGATGATTTTATACATCATGTGGAATCAGGGCTTTATGCTGTCGGTGCTGATGCAGCCCGTATGGATTTTACTGCTGTATGTGCTGTTTAAAGTGATGCAATTGAAGAAGGTTTAATACCATGAAGGCTTAGGGAAGAGCCTTTGTTCACTGTCACTAAAAAATGATTTTGAAAAATTCTGACAAAATACGCAAATTGAGTGAATATTCATATAAAAACTGCTCTAGTGCATTCAATTCTAGGGCGAATTTATATAAGATTATGATTTATATTGGATAAAACAAATTATTTCGTATAACGTGTATTATGTTAATTTTAGGAAATCTTTAGAATCACTATGCAGATAATCAATTCAATTGCGAATCACTTTATATTGTTTTCTACACAATAGTTTTTCCATTTATTTTTAAAGTCTTCTATAGCTTTTTCTGCTTCTTCCTCTTTGGTATATAGACAGGTGATTTCTTCACTTCATCTACTATCTGATTGAAAATTTCACCTTCCTCTTTGAAGAGGTTGCTATAAATACTTTTAGCTTTTTCTACATCTGAACCCATTTGATGAAAAGTCATCAATGTGTCTGCTGCATATGCAATTCCATCACATTGTTCATTGTCATCCGCATATGAAAAGGGCTTTGTTGCACAAACCTATCTGTAAAGGCTTTTTCAGCGATATAATTTTCAAATGAAGAAGCCTACACACAAAATCTACCGCACAACCAATTGGCCCGCATATAACCGAGCACTCATGAGTCGCGGAAATATTGCCCTTTGGTTTGATCCTGTTACGCAATGGTATGCGCCATCAAAAGGCAAACAAGGGCGAAATCAAACCTACTCCGACGCAGCCATCCAATGCTGCTTAATGATTAAATCCTTATTTCGTCTGTCTTTACGTATGGTTACTGGCTTTGTGCAAAGTTTGATTAAACTTTGCGGATTAAATTGGATAGCTCCGAATATCAGTGATATTCGTACTCCACGCTTTGTAGAAGACAAAAGCATATTGATATTGTAATCAGCTACCAAAAAAGTAGCGATGGGCTGCATCTACTCATGGACTCTACAGGCATGAAGTTTCTAGGTGAGGGCGAATGGAAACGCAAGAAACATGGACCTGAATATCGTCGCCAATGGCGTAAACTTCATATTGGTATAGATGCTAAAACCCTACAAATACGAGCAGTTCAGCTTACAACCAATAATGTCAGTGATTCACAGGTGCTTGGTGATTTACTTAATCAGATTCCACAAGATGAGCGGATTGACTCTGTTTATACTGATGGAGCTTATGACACCAAGCAATGCCGTCAGGTCATTGCAGATCGGCAAGGGCATGCGGTGATTCCACCTAGAAAAAATGCGAAACCATGGAAAGATACAAAGAGTAGCTCGCTAGAGCGAAATGAATTGCTTCGAACGGTTAATCTTGCGAAGCAGTGCTTCTCAGGCAGGACACTATGGAAAAAATGGTCAGGCTATCATCGGCGAAGTTTGGTTGAAACTAAGATGCATTGCATCAAATTATTAGGAGATAAACTCAGTGCAAGGAGTTTTGATAGCCAAGTGAATGAGATCCATGCACGTGTAGCAGTCCTTAACAGATTTACGGAATTAGGTCGACCACTTAGCCAAGTTACGCCTTAAATTTGGCTTAATTAGGGGCGTTTTACCTTTCAAATCTTTGTGCAACAAATCCTATGAAAAGGAACAAGTTAGTAATAATATCGAAAAAATTATTGGTTTTTTCATAATGGGAAATTTCATTTTAAATATGAATACTAAAAGATTTCTATGGATATTAAAATCCATAGAATTTTACTTCATTTAACATAATTGCGATTATACTAAATTTGCAAAATCAACCAGATCGAAAGGGAAGTGTTATCTAAACACTTCTCAGCAATTCAATCCTCTGCCGTTGTCCTTTCTTTAACTTCGACACCACTAATTCATAAGAATTTAGCACCAAATCCTGCAGCAGTTCTTCTTCCAATTCTTCATCTGTAAAAACAGAAATCCAATGCTTCTTATTCATATGCCAGCCCGCACGAATAAAGGGATAAATATCTTTAAGCATTCCGCCATTGTCTGGCAGCACTTTTAAATTGATAGCTGCTTTGCCTTCTAAATGAAAACTCAGCATAAAAACCTTATCCATCACTTTAAACACATCACAGCCTTCACCAAAAGGCTGGCTGCATGTGGTTTCTGGCAGGGCTAAGGCTGTCTTCGCAGCTACAGCATGTAATGCAATCATAGGGGATACCCAAAAATAAGCCTGAGCGTTAAAGCCTAAGGATGAATATGAATAACGGTATCATTATTTACCAATTGCCAAATTTCATCCATATCAATATTGCGCACTGCAATACAGCCCCAAGTCCAATCTTTTTGTGGGAAATACGTCATCAGTTGTGGTGCAGCTTTCATTTGTAAACTGGTCGCCGAACCATGAATCATAATGTCACCACCTGCAGAAACCCATAGATTTTTAGCCTTCTGTTTATCGGCCGCATTGGGGTAAGAGATATGCAAAGATTTATAAAATGCGCTATGCGGATTGCGCCAATCTATATGATAAGTTCCTTCTGGCGTTTTGCCATCACCTTCTTGAACTTTAGGTCCAAGCGGTTGAAAACCTAGACGCATTGGGTAACGCCGAATGACTTGATCCTGATGTTTTAATTCCACATAACGCTGAGCTTTATATACCTGAATATTGTCGATCGGCGTTTCTATGCGAATTTTTTGAATTTGCAAATCGCTTAATTCAGGTGGAAAGGCCAGTGCATTGGCAGATGTAGGTAGATATTTTTCAAATTTTTGATAGGCAAAGTAGGCTACCGCAATACAGAAGAGGGTAGCGAAGCTTAAGATCGTGATATTTTTTCTTGTCATTATTTTTTAGAGGATGAAGTGCTTTCGCAGTCCATCGATTTCTGAATTGTGGATAATGTTTAAATTATCCACAATTTTGCTTCGATTGATGCATGAATTTGTGGATAAATGTTTAAGACGAGCAGCTCACCATCACTTCAGGCACATCACTTGGCAAGGGGCCTAAATCTTCTGTTGTTTCCAGTTCAGGCTGTTTCAGATAAGGCTGGCTTAGTAATGTAAATAAGCGTTCAACTTCAGAAAAATCATTACGCTCTGCCAGTTCAATGGCTTTTTGCGCCATATGGTTACGCAAGATATATTGCGGATTGGCCTGTGCCATTTCCGCATCTAAAGCATCGGTGTCCTGATGCTCACGGATACTTTCATATTGTGCCAAGAAACCTTCAAAGGCACGGCGGTCTAAGCAGTCGTCTTTAATGGCTTCATATTCATGATTTTGCAGACGAATAAAGCTTTGCGTGTAATCCAGCTGTTCACTTTGCAGAATACGCAAAAAGGCCATGGCGCAGTCAAAGCTGTCTTTATGAAAACTTGGCAAACCCATTTTCTGAGCTAAGCCCAATTTATAATGTTCCAAGAAGGTCAGTTCAAAATGCTCTAAGCACTTAGCTAAATCTTCTTTCCACTGTTCTTTGTCATAGTCCGTAGGGCAGAGCGGAATGAGATTATTCAGCCATTGCCATAAATTCCAATGCCCAATGCTCGGCTGTTGCTGATAGGTATAGCGGCCTTGGTAATCCGAATGGTTGTTAATCCAATTTGGACGGAAACGTTCCATAAAGCCATAAGGGCCGAAGTCCAAAGTTGAACCTGTAATATTCAGGTTGTCGGTATTCATCACGCCATGTGCAAAACCAATCAGCTGCCATTTGGCAATCATCACTGCGGTACGCTGAATGACTTGAGTGGCAAAAGCTAAAATCGGTTGTTCGGCATCCAAGCATTCAGGGTAGTGCCATTCGATGCATTTTTGCGTGAATTCAGGTAGTAAATCACCCTGATACTGACTGATCCATTCAAAATGTCCCAATCGGATATGACAGTCAGATGTACGTAGCATCATCGCGCCAAGCTCGAGTTTTTCGCGCTGTACACCTTGCTCAGAACTGGTAAAACCTACCGCATTGCTGGATGCAACGCCTAAGCTGTTCAGCGCATGTCCTGCCAAATATTCACGAATGGTCGAGCGAAGTACTGCACGTCCATCGCCCATGCGTGAATAAGGCGTAGAGCCTGCGCCTTTGAGATGCAGGTCAATGGTTTGCCCATGTTTATCGATGATTTGCGCAATCAGTAAGCCGCGTCCATCGCCTAATTGGCCTGCCCATTGTCCAAACTGGTGACCTGCATAGACCATGGCCAAAGGTTCAAATTCAGCAAAGGTTTTTTGACCGCTGCAGATGTCTACCCAAGCCTGTTTATCTGCTTCAGACCATTGCAGCTCATCTGCAAGAGCCGCATTAAAATGCCCAGCTTTTGCGCCTTTTAGAGGTACTGGCTGCTGATGATGGTACAGGCGTGGTGGCAGGGTGTTATAGCGGGCATTGAACTGCATAATGATCTTTAAAAATTCAAACTATGTTGAAACTATAGCAAAGACCAGATAGAAAAACTGTAGCTTAAAATGATAAAGCCTCCATAAGGGAGGCTTTATCATTTGATAGGCTTAAAAGAATTAAGCGGTTTTCTTTTTCAAATTACGCATTAATTGATTCAGTGTTTCACGGTGCTGAGATAGGCGTTGTTCAACTTGCTGGAATTCAAGTTTGAGTTTGTCATCCATTTGATGAATTTTTTCAGCAACTGCTGTTTTCTTCGCTTGAATTTCCTGTTCTTTTAATTTTGCCCAGTCATTCAAGGTTTGCGAAAACGCATCATATTCTTGAGAAATACGTTGTTTTGCTGCGGCGATGTCATCGGTCATATTCAGACCATAAATCGCAAGGTCTTGTTCAGCATATTTAAATTTCATTGCCAACTCAGCTTTTTTAATATTAAAGCTTGGAATACGGCGTAAGTTCTTTGCCAAACCTAATTTAGAACATGACCAAATTAGCCATTTAGTTGGGTCATATTGCCACCATTTCACACCATTACGGTAGTCGTATTGAAAAATGTGGTGGTAGTTATGATAACCCTCACCCCAAGTAGCAATAGCTAGAACAAAGTTGTCGCGTGCCGTATTTTCATCAGTATACGGACGTTTGCCCCACATATGGCAAAGTGAATTAATAAAGAAAGTTACGTGATGGCTTAAGATTAAACGCATTAAACCGCCCAATAATAGAACTCCCCACATGTCGCCTACAGCCCAACCAATTGGTAACAAAATAGCTGCGTGAACGGCAATCACTAAAGGGATGTAATATTTGTCTTGGAACATCACGACTTTATCTTTTAATAAGTCAGGTGCATTTTTATAGTTTGGTGCTGCTGCTGGATAATCACGAAGCATCCAACCAATGTGTGCATACCAAAAACCACGGTTGATTGAGTATGGATCTTGATCCACATCATCAACATGACGGTGATGTGTACGGTGGCCTGAAGCCCAAAATAAAATACTATTTTGAACTGCAAAAGTACCCATGAGCATTAAAATGATCTTTAAAGGCAAGGTTGCTTCATAAGCACGGTGTGCCCATAAGCGGTGATAACCTGCGGTAATACCTAAACTGCTGACACCCAGTAAAACAAACATACTGATCCAAGCAGCGGCACTAAAATCATGATTAATGGCATATAACGGAATTGCAATAACTGCGACAATAGGTAAAAACACCAATGCAAAAATAGCAATCCAGTTCATTGGGGCTTTGGGTAGGGGAGCATTCATCTCCAACAGCACTCCTGAAACCTTGGGAGGTATAGATAGGACTAATCCCATTAATTTTTTAAGGGATTTTAAACGTACAGAATAGTAGCACGGGAAAACCCGTTTTCACCACTGTTATTGTACAGTTGTATTGTTCTAAACAGTAACATAATACGACTGAAGTTATTTGACTTTTTGTGGGGTAAAAAAGATGCTAAAAAAACAGCAAAATCGTCAAAATAATCCGCAATTTTTTGTCAAACACTGTATCTGTGGCGGCTTTCTGATCAGTTGTCTAGGACTCATGGCCTGTCAAAGTTCTCCAACGCAGAAGGTGACTACAAAGTCACAAGGGAAGTCACATGGCAACAGTGTTGAACAGCCATTAAAAGTCATTCGCATGAATGATGGGATACAAGATATTCCATGGACGATTGTGCAAATTGCAGGGCAAAAAGCCAAGTTCTTTCATCATCAACCTTATTTGCAATTCAGTTCACAATTTCGCCAAATTCAAGGCAATACGGGATGTAATAACATCAGTGGCACTTATGTGATTGATACCTTAAAACACAGCATTGATTTGAATGCGCGAGCAGGCTATTTCAGTTGTGATTCGGCTTTGGCTCAAGAGGCTGAACTTTCAGATGCATTGCAAGCCGCAACACAGTTTCAAATTCAAGCGAAACAGATGACAATGCAAAACAGTCGGGGTCAAACCGTGTTGGTTTTAGAACGAAAATAGGCCAGTTGAAAAAGCCACGTGTTGATCGAAGACTGAATTACATAAAACTAGGGGAATAAAGCAGCATTAAAAATGCTGCATCATCATTTTAGGATAGTCGGTAATTAAGCCGTTAATGCCCCAATCTTTAAGCTGTTTAGCACGATCAACGTCGTTGACAGTCCACACGCTCACATTTAATTTTGCCTGCTGTGTGGCCTGAATAATGTCTGAATTGGCGAGTTGGTTCATCCAACCAATTTGGATACAATCCAATTCGAGTGCTTGTTCAATCGCTTTAAATTTTACGTCCGTTTCAACCAGTAGCCCGCGTTTGAAACCGGATTTTTTTTGTTGCAAAGCAAGATGAATTTTAGGATCAAAACTGGTAATCACAGCGGAATGTTCAAAGCCTTGAAGCTGTTGTTCCAAGGTTTCAGTCAACGCTTCAGCTTCAGCTTGTGTCTTCACCGCTTTCACTTCGACTTCAATATGATCGAAGTTATGAATAATTTTGAGCGTTTGTTCGAGCAGTGGCGTCGGCTCAACTTTATTCCATTCTGACCAAGTCACAGCATGGTTATAGGGTTCTAACTCTTGTGAACTACATTCATATAGATGTTTATCTTGACCTGTCGTTCGCATAAATTGGTCATCATGCATGATCACTAGGGCACGATCTTTAAGTTGCCGAACGTCAAATTCGACAGCACGAATCCCTAAGTCTTGAATATATTGAAAACCACCAAGGGTGTTTTCAGGTGCTTCGCCACGAGCGCCACGGTGTCCGATTATGCGCATAAAGGGCCTGCAAAATTGAAAGATAAAAACATAGTGTCCTGTAAGCATGACAGGGAGATGACACTATTATTTTGAGCCGATCATTTTGAATTACAAGAATGATCGGACGAAATGTTTCAATTTATTTCAATGTAAAATAGACTTTTAATTGGTCAAAGGATTTGAGCAATTCTTGAATCCAAAACTTATTGATCAATCGTGTCATTAATATTTTTCTGCCACAGCACCTCAGAACCACCTTCAGCGCGTTGTAATGTACGCGATGCGACAAATAACCAGTCAGAGAGTCGGTTAAGTAGCTGCAATGACGGCGCTTGAATGTTCTGGTCACGGTTATGTACAGCCATTAAACGACGTTCTGCACGGCGGCAAACTGCACGAGCTTGATGGGCAAAGCTGCACACCAATGTTCCTGATGGCAGGATAAAGTCTTTGAGCATTGGCAGCGCTTCATTCATACGGTCAATGTCATTTTCCAAAAACTCAATTGACACAGGTTGTACCAAGTTGAAGTTTGGAATGCAGACTTCACCGCCAAGGTCGAATAACCAATGCTGAATCAGGCTGAGGGATTTATCCCAAGTCGCTTTGTCTTCAATACTGCTAAGTGCGATGTGCGAACGCAGAATACCAATGCTTGAATTGAGTTCATCGACATCTCCTAAGGCTTCGATACGTAAATCATCTTTGGCTACGCGTGATCCGTCGCCAAGACCTGTCGTACCTGAATCGCCTGTGCGGGTATAAATTTTACTTAAGCGGTGGCCCATTTTAATTGTCCATTTTTTGATTAAAAGTTGAATAAATCAGTGTGAAATTAATATCTAACTGTGATGCCAAAGGAAGCCAAACGCCCGCCATTTAAATAGAATTTGCCGTCGAAATTGCCAGCAGAAGCCGTTTTATATTGAACATCGCCGACATTTTGAATATTGGCAAAGAAGCGCAGTTGCTCGTTGGGTTGGTAATAACTATTGAAATCAATCTGAGCATGTCCAGGGATCACATCCTCATCATAATTACTGCTGTCTGAATGGCTGTTCGCACTCAGCGTTGTTGACAGCCCATAATGTTCATCAGCCCAACCAGCTGACAATGCCAGTTTTTGACGTGGGCGGCGGCTCAAATCCAAACCTGTTTTATCATTTTTTGCTTGATTGTAGCTATAACTGGCCTTTGTAAAAAATGCCTCATTGCTCCAATTCACATAGACTTCTGAACCTTGAATGGTCACTGCATCAATATTGGCAAACTTCCAGTTATTGTTGGGATCAGAATCAATAAGGTTATCAATTTCAGTTCTGTAGATAGACAAACCAGTTTTTAGTTGTGGTGTCATTGGTAGGTCTAGCCCAATTTCATAGGATTGACTTTCTTCGGGTTTTAAGTCAGGGTTTGCATAGTCGCCATAATATAAGTCGTTCATGGTTGGCGCTTTAAATGCTGTACCAATATTGGCATAGCTACTAAACAACGGCGTGAAAAAATAACGCGCAGCAACTTGTCCGACCGTGTGTTGACCATATTTTTCATGGTCTTCACGACGAATACCCGCTTGAGTTTTTAATTTATCAGTTTGATATTGGTGCTGTAGATAATAACCCGTACTGTTTAAGTCTTGATGAAAAGACTCTGCAGTTTTTAGCGTTGATGTTTCTAGCTGCCGATGGGTGATGCCTGCAATGATGTTCTGAGACGGCGTCATTTGCTGTTTTGCGGTCAGTTCATATTCAGTGGATTCATAATGGGTCTGTTCAAAGATTTTGAGCTGTTCCAACTCATCTTTAAAATAAGACACGCGAGCATTCAGGGTCAGCTGATCTGTGGGGTTGAAGCGTGACTTCAGGGTTGCAATTTGATTTTTAAAATCTTGCGACTTTTGCTCATATTGCAGTGAATTCCAGCTGTATTGCTCATATTGAGCATTACCTTGGTTTTCAGAATAATCCAATGAAGTGCCAAAGCGTGTTTCTTCATAGCCAAATTTGGCAGACACGCTTTTTTGATTAAAGCTAGAAGCTCTGGCATTTTCATGTTCATGAATCAGTGTGCCGTCGGTTTCTAAACGCTGTCCACGAATTTGCGCATAAAAACCTTGCTTGGCTAGGTCTACCCCGACAGTACTTTTATAGGTTTGATTTTCACCTATTTCAGCGCTGATAAAAGCTGCATTTTTTTCAGGGGTTTTGCTAATGATTTGTATCACACCACCAATGGCATTGGTGCCATAAAGGACAGATGCTGGGCCTTTTAAAACCTCAATCTGCTTAATGTCTGTGGTATCTATAAAATTATTTGGCGCTAAACCGCTGGCATCGTTATTTAAACGGACACCGTCACGCAATACCAAAGTGTGGTCTGACTCTGTGCCACGTAAAAAAAATGAAGCTTGTTGTCCATAGCCACCCAGCTGCACCATATTGATAGAAGCATCACTCATTAATAAATGTGGAAATGATGCAATTGGTGATTGATCTATGAGCGACTCATCAATAATGGAAATACGTGCTGGCACATTTTCTAATTTTTCTTGTGAGCGTGTTGCAGTCACCACAATGGTATCCATTGTTGGTTGAGCAATGCGCGATTCATTTGCAAAACAAGATGTAGAAAAAGCCCAAGCGGCAGCAATGCCTGTAGCGAGTGCTGTAGGGCGAGCTAAAGTTGACATGCGATGCTCCATGCATTTACCCCACGTAAATGATTGAGTGATAGAACACAGTGAGCAGGTATCGGACTGGCAAAGCATTGCTTGCACACCGTTGCGGGGGCAGTGTTGTGGAAACTTCCCATGCCAACTGTTGTGAATGGCTTAAGTATAGAGAACTCCGATTTATCGAACAATCGAAACTATGGGGTATTTGAAGATAGGTACATATACAGCTTGACTTGCTGTGGAGCAGAAATTAATCTGCCTGCGCTTCAGGTGCTTTCTTAATTGAAAAGTGAAACTGGGAAGTCAGTCCAAAAGGCTATGCCTATTGTCATCTGACACTGCCCCCGCAACGGTGAATCGTTATTCAATAACGTAAGTCCGGAGACCGGCCTGATGCAGACCTATTCATAATGCGGCGGGCGTTATAGCGGGATTGCATGCTTCTGTCTGAAAAATGGCAAGCCATCGCTTACCCAAAACCGCCTCGCGTTAATCACTTTTATTTCGCACGGGCGGTGCGATCGGGGAATACAGCATGCATTCTTTCTCTAAGACTCTACTCGGGTCGCTTTTTGTTTTATCTCCACTTTCTGCTGCGATGGCAGAAGACCAAGTTCATCAACTTCCAGTCATTACCAACACGGTTGCCAATATTGTTGAGCAAGACTCACAAAAAACTTTGGCGGCAGTCACCGTAATCAACCGTGAAGATATTGAACGTAAGCAGTTTCATTCTGTAGAAGAACTATTAAGTACTCTTCCTGGGGTATCAGTGAAGAACAATGGGGGGGCGGGTAAAGCAACCTCTATTAGTTTGCGTGGCACGAATGCCAATGCGGTTCTCGTATTAGTAGACGGCCAAAAAATTGGTTCGGCAACTACCGGCCAAACAGCGTTTCAATTTTTGCCGATTGATCAGATTGAACGTATCGAAGTTGTGCGCGGGCCCCGCTCAAGCTTATATGGTTCAGAAGCAATTGGCGGTGTCATTCAGATTTTTACCCGTAAAGATAGTGAAAATGGGGTGAAGCCTTTTGCATCATTGGCTTATGGATCACATGAAACCTATGATGCAAATGCCGGCATTAATATCAAAACAGATAAAAGCTGGACAACATTAAGCGTAGCTGGCGCACATACTAAAGGAATTGATGCGACAGATATGCGAACTGAGCCAGATCGAGATGGATATAAAAATTATTCAGTTTCGATCAATACCGGCTATCAGTTTACAGAGAGGCTTGCTGTTGATGCCAATCTTTTACATGTTGATGGCACCACTGAGTATGACAATAGATACTCGATTAATCCTGAACAAAAAATTCAGCAGAATATATACGGTCTTGGCGCTGTTTATGCTGTAAATAATCTGTGGAAAACTCAGCTGAAAATAGGCCGTGCCGAAGATAAAGAAGATACTCGAAGCGATAAGAAATCACAGTCTGTTTATAATACTGCTAGAGACTCTTTATCATGGTTGAATACGTTAAACTTTAATGAAAATAATACATTACTGCTTGGGTATGATTATCTGAATGATGAAATTAAAGGTTCAGGCGTTAAGTCATATGTGAACAATGCGCGTGATAATCATGGTTATTTTGCGCAGTATCTTGGTAATTTCAGTCAAGTTGAATTGCAAACAGCACTTCGTGTAGATGATAACGAGCAATTCGGAACACACACAACAGGAAACGCAACTCTTGGTTATCATTTTGATCAAGTCTTAACATATATAAGTTATGGCACCGCTTTTAAAGCGCCAACTTTTAATGATTTATACAGCCCTTATGGCGGTGTGCTGAATTTAAAGCCGGAACAGTCGGAGAATTATGAAATTGGCTTAAAAGGCCAATTAACGACATTGGATTGGGAGCTGAATGGTTTCTATAATGAAATTGACGATCTGATTGTGTGGCGTCCTGATGCGCCAGGTTCTTACAGTTGGTATGCAAGTCAAATTGATAAAGCGCGTATTCGGGGTATTGAATTAAGCCTTGGTCAAACCTTGCAAAACTGGAAATGGAATGTGAACTATACATACCAAGATCCAGAAAACCGAAGTGAAGGCGCGTCAAAAGGTAAACAGATTAGTTATCGCGCTAAGCAGCTATTTAATGCTTCTGCTGACTATACAATGGACAAATGGACAGTAGGCGGTTCTGTGCATGCAGAAGATAAACGTTTTGTTGATACTGATGGCTTAAATAACTCTTCATTGCCAAGTTTTGCAACAGCGGATACGCGTGTCACTTACCAAGCAACGCCTGAATTTTCTATTCAAGCAAAATTAGCCAATATGTTTGATAAGCAATATCAAACTTCTGAAGGCTACAACCAATACGGCCGTACTGCTTGGGTAACTTTACGTTATGCGATGAAATAATTGATTCAATAATTCAAAAAGCCCTGATCATTCAGGGCTTTTTATTTTTGCGCAGCAATCATGCTGAAAATCCACGCAATGCATGAAAATTGCATTACAATGATTCGCCTTCATATTCATAGATAGGCTATGAATAGGGCGGAGTTAGAGCCAAAACAACATGCGAACCCGTGCCAAAATCTGCGGAATTACACGTATTCAAGATATTCAATCTGTCGTCCAAGCTGGCGTAGATGCGATCGGATTTGTATTCTTTGCGCCAAGTCCGCGCAGTGTAACGGCAGTGCAGGCTGCTGAACTGATTCAGCATGTGCCGCCGTATGTGCAGACCGTCGGTTTATTCGTGAATGCATCGGCTGCAGAGATACAGGATATTTTAAAAAATTCGCCTATAGACATCCTGCAGTTTCATGGTGATGAAAGCCCTGAACAGTGCCAAACGATTGCGCAGTCCGTTGGGCGCCGCTGGTATAAAGCCATTCAGGTCAAACCCGATTTGGACGTGATTAGAGAGATTCAAGCCTTTCAACAGGCTGGGGCAAGCGCCGTACTGTTAGATGCATGGCATCCTGAGCTGAAAGGCGGTACAGGGCATAGCTTTGACTGGGCACAGTTCCCAAAACTCGATATTCCTTTAATTTTGGCGGGCGGTTTAAAGCCTGACAATATTGAAGAAGCGATTCAAATCACTGGTGCTTACGCCGTAGATGTGAGTGGTGGTGTAGAATCGGCAAAAGGTATTAAAGACCAACAACTCATAGAACGCTTTATGCAAGGAGTCCATCGTGGATCAGCAAAATAAGATTGACTATACCCAATTCCCTGACGCACTAGGGCATTTCGGTATTCATGGCGGGCGTTTTGTGTCAGAAACTCTTATGGCAGCACTTGAGGACTTAGAAAAACTCTATTTCCGCATGAAAGATGATGCACAGTTTTTGGCAGAATTCGACCGTGACTTGGCGTATTACGTCGGTCGTCCAAGTCCTTTGTATTATGCTGAACGATGGTCGAAAGAGTTGGGTGGTGCGCAAATTTATTTAAAACGTGAAGACCTGAACCATACAGGTTCACATAAAGTGAATAACACCATTGGTCAGGCTTTGCTGGCTAAACTTTCAGGTAAAAAACGTATTATTGCGGAAACAGGCGCAGGTCAGCACGGCGTAGCAACGGCAACGATTGCAGCGCGTTTAGGCCTTGAGTGTGTGGTGTTTATGGGTGCTGAAGACGTAAAACGTCAAGCCATGAACGTATACCGTATGCGTTTGCTTGGCGCAACGGTCGTACCTGTGGAAAGCGGTTCAAAAACATTGAAAGATGCGATGAACGAAGCAATGCGTGACTGGGTAACCAATGTTGACTCTACTTATTATGTGATTGGTACTGTGGCTGGCCCACACCCATATCCGCAATTGGTTCGTGATTTCCAATCGATCATTGGCCGTGAAGCACGTAAACAGATTCAAGAACAAGCAGGCCGTCTGCCAGATGCCTTGGTGGCATGTGTGGGCGGCGGTTCAAATGCAATGGGCTTATTCTATCCATTCTTAAATGATGAAGATGTGAAAATGTACGGTGTTGAAGCGGCAGGCTACGGCATTGAAACGGGCAAGCATTCTGCACCATTAAACGCAGGTCATGTCGGTGTACTTCACGGTAACCGTACGTACTTGATGTCAGATGATCAAGGTCAAATCATTGAAACACATTCAATTTCTGCAGGTCTAGATTATCCAGGTGTAGGCCCTGAGCATAGTTTCCTCAAAGATATGCACCGTGTGAACTATGTGCCTATCAATGACACTGAAGCGTTACAAGGCTTCCGTGATTTAACCCAAATTGAAGGTATTATCCCTGCGTTAGAAAGCTCACATGCGATGGCTTATGTGACGAAACTTGCACCGACCATGGACAAAGACCAAATCATTATTGCGACTGTATCAGGCCGTGGCGATAAAGATTTAATGACCGTTGCCCGCATTGATGGCGTGGAAATGGTTGAGATGTAATTTCGCTTTTCAGCCTCTCCCTTTGGGATGAGAATCTCGGAATATATTCTGAGTTCGCAAGTGGAGATGGTCAAGAAAAAATCGCGCAGAAGTCATTCCGCGCGATTTTTTTTGGGCTGAAAATTTTATTGAGGCAAATCACTACAAAACAGATGCAGAATAAAAGTGTGAAATAAATCACAATACTGCGGAAATTTTATCGCTTTAGAAAGACTTTATAACAATGACGTTTACCCAATTGGTTCGTGCAGAATCCTTTCCAACCCATATTTCTTGGCAATGGCGTGATACTTTTGCGCTGTGTATTCTTCCGCTGATCTTGCTCAACAGTTATCTCTTAGACCAATTTTTTGGTGTTTCAGCTCAGGTTGCTTTGGGTGATTCGATCTTTCGCGGTATTTTATTTATTGCCGTATGTTGGCTCTATAAAACGATGCTATATACGCACTGGCAAAAGTATAAGCAGGCCTTTTGGCGCTCAAGCCTGTTGGTGGTTGTTGGTGCAGTCGCTTTACAAGTAGTGATTTCTTTTACACGCAGTCTGTTGCCCGTTGGTGAGAACATTGAAAAAGAATCGACCATTGATCCCAATACGATTGCGTTTTTTAGCTTGCTGATCATCAGTCTTGGGCCATTATTTACCGCTTTGCTCGAAGATATTATTTTCCGCTATACCTTGCTGCAAAAGCTGTTTGTACAGCCGTGTCTATGGCGAGTGATTTTGGTCTTACTGAACTCAATCTTATTCGGCTTGATTCATTATCATAATTTCGATGGCGATTTGATTGCGACCATCAGTTTTATGGCGGCAGGCCTATTTCTCAACCTGATCTATTTGTGGACGCGTAACATTTGGCATGTCTTACTCATTCATTTCGTCAACAATGCAGTACTCTCTTTAGGCGGCGTGATTTTGTTGAAATTACTTCAGCCCTATGTGGGCAGTTGAAGTCAAAAATAAGGGGGAAGATTGTGTCTAGTTTATTTATGGTGATGCTCGGCGGACGCCATTCAAGAGCAAATATCGAAGTGCATGATGTCATTCTTGCAGTGGGTAACGCATTAGAAGAGGTTTATCCACAACTGAGAACGGCATGGTTTGGTGAGCAAAAAGGCTTACATATTGATGCTTGGGCACAGGTACATACAGTCAGCACTGAAAATCGGCATTATCGTATCCAATTTTGTGATGCCGCGCCCCGAGCTGAAGATGAAAAATTATGGCTGATTAATCTCGGGGGATATGATGCCCGCGAATTTGGTGAATTACATCGTTATGTTTTGGTGACGGGACAAAATGCCAGCGTTGCAAAACAACGGGGCAAGGCTTTTTTTGAGTCACATTGGCAAAAACAACATACCGACCGAACCCTAGATGTTGATGATTGTATTGCGATTGATCATGTCTATGGGCGCTATATCGAATTGGTTGAAACCCCGCATAGCCAGCAAAATTCATGGAAAAATGATTACATCTTAATAAATGAACATTTGTGATGATTAAGAGCTGAAATGTCAGCTTTTATATTTTTTTGTGATATTCGCCTGAAATCAGATGGATTGTCTTTTCAGGCGTTAAATAATAGGCATAATAACATTCAGGATTTAGACCTTAAACCTCAATGGAATGGCGTATATGGATTTAATACGGCCGAATGGACAGCCGCATTATGGGCGTTTTAGTGAACTTCCCAATCGCATCGATTTAAGTAAGTATGAATATAAGACACCGTATGGAAAACGACTTCAAGGTTGGCGTAAGCGTTTAAAATATAAAAAATTTAAATTTTGTTGTATTCAGCATGAACATTATACGATTGGTCTAGCGATCGCCGATATCGCGTGGGCGGGGCACGGTTTTGTCTATGTGTATGATCATATTACGAATGAAGTGTTGGAATGGAATTCGATTAATTTCCTATCACGCAATACCGTTTTAGATGAACAACCTTTATTTAATCAAAGTCATTTTATCAAGTCAGGGATTCAACTGGATATTCAGCATGCCAATGGTGTGCGATACATTCAAATGTCAAAACATGGCGAACTCAAACTGAGCGCTCGAGTGTTTTGTGCGGGGACTGATCCGCTGAGTATGTGTAGCCCCACAGGGATTAATGGTTGGACCTATACTCAAAAACTAACGACGTTAGGGTGTGAAGGTTTCTTTATCAATAAGCAAGGCAAGACCATTCAATTCCATGACCGGACATTGGTGTCTTTAGATGATACCTGTGGTTTTCTTCGTCCTGAAACCGCATGGTTTTGGCTGTCGTGTAACTTTTGGGATAGTCAAAATCGACGCGTTGGGATCAATCTTGCCTCTGGTGTAAATGAAAGCTTTGGCAATGAAAATTGCCTATGGGTCAATGGACATCTGTATGCCATGTCTGATGTGCTGTTTCAGCAACAAGGCGATAATCAATGGAATATTAGCTCATTAGACAACAGCTTAAATTTGATCGTCAGCACAGGTTGGCGGCGCTATGAAAACCTGAATTTAAGATTGGTCGGTAGTCAGTTCAGTCAATGGCAGGCAAAAATTAGCGGTACAATTCAACGTGATGGCGAAGAAATTGTATTCTTAAATGAATATGGTTTACTTGAGCAGCACTATGCCAAATGGTAAGTCTAAGCCTATAAAAAAGCCGCAATCGATGCGGCTTTTTTTATTCAATTTTTATTTTGCAGCTTGCCAAAACACTTCAGCTGCTTGTATCGGATCATTGGTTTCTTCATAAGTTTTTAACCAAAGATCATAATTTTGCACAATGGGATGCTGACTCGGATGGAAGTCTTTTTTAAACCAATCTCGATATGGTTTGCTCATTCGGGTGAGGGTGCCATTTTTACCAAAGAACCACGGTAAGCCTTTCATATTTAATTTTAAACGTTCAGTGAAGCTGAAACCGTCATGTTTCAGCATCACATTAGCACGGTATAAGGTAAAGCCAAGCATCAATCCACTGGTCCAGACCAAAGTAAATTTCTTTAGATTTTCATCGACCTTCGCCACATCTTTCATCACATCAAAAGCCACATCGCGATGTTCCATTTCTTCTATCGCATGCCAAATAAATAATGCACGGACATAAGGATGCGCAGATTCTAAGACGGACTTTTGGCTACAGAACGTTTCAGCCATCAGCGCAGTTAAATGCTCGGCGGAAGCCGTCATGGCAATGTTGTATTCTGGTGAGCGCTTGCTCAGTTCAAATTTAAAAATTTTATTTAGACGTTTAATGAACGCATCGACAGGCATGCCTTGTTGTTTCATTAACATGTTCATTTTGTCATGCGCCATACCGTGCTGTGCTTCTTGACGAATAAAGTCAGCGACACGTTGCTGTAAATCAGGGTCTTGAATTTGACTACGGAACAGACGTACAGATTCAATGAAATAGCGCTCGCCATCAGGAAAGGTCAGGCTCAAGGCATCAAACATACGTGTTAAAAAGGGGTCTCCGCCAAACCAATAGCGCGGGATTTCTTCTAACTTAAAATTCAGCTTTGTGCGAACAATGGGTTCGACTTGATATTTGACGATAGCATTCATGATATTTTTTCTGTGCGAGTCGTATTGATTGCAGTATGTCGGAGAAATTGCACTTTGTTTTGACAGATATTGCCAATTTTTATACATTTTACGCCATG
The DNA here is from genome assembly GCF_013418475.1 of Acinetobacter sp. YH12140. NCBI lineage: Bacteria > Pseudomonadati > Pseudomonadota > Gammaproteobacteria > Moraxellales > Moraxellaceae > Acinetobacter > Acinetobacter sp. YH12140. Next base: position 18,762 of record NZ_VPBZ01000011.1, on the reverse strand, counting down.
ATGAAAATATAAAATGTCAGAATTGGCAGGTCAGAAAGAGGGGCGAGATGGCTGAAATTCAGATCCCAAATGGTTACTTCCAACTGTGGAATATGGTCTTAATTGAGCGTGAATTAAACTATACACAGCTCGAATGGATTGCGCCGTATGCTGCGCAAATTCAGCATGTGCTGTCTTTGCCGATCGACTCTCAATCGCCGAATTCTTTTTTTAACAGCATCATGCAACTGACTCAGCAGCATCTGGATTGTCCGCAATTGGTTTTTGAAATGGCCAAGTATATTCGTGCGGAGCATTTTGGGGTGTTAGGCTATATGGCGACACTGAGTAATAGCGTAGCAGATGCTTTGCAATATGTGATGCGCTTTAGTCGTTTGGTGATTGATGGGGCGCAAATTGTGCCGATGAATATGAGCCATCAAGATCATCAAATTATTCTGTCTTGGCCACAGCATGATGAAGAGTATGCTTTGGTGAATGAGTTGACCATGGCCTGTATGGCACATTTGGCCAAGCAAATTTTTCCAGATTCTTTAAAGTTACTCCGCATTCATTTTGCCCATGCACCGCGGATGGCACGTTATCACTATGAAAAGTTTTATGGCTGCCAAATGGAATTTTCGACACTTAAATATTCATTTGTGATTCATGCAGACAGTTTGGATTTAAAATCAGAACTTGCTGACCCATCGCTGATGCAATTGTTATTACGTCAGGCCGAAGAGGCGATCGCCGCGCGTCCGCAACATGCAGATCCAATTCTACAGATGCAACAATGCATCGCAGATTATCTCAAATTACAACAGCAAGCCCCTAAAATAGAGTGGTTAGCAGAAGAGTTACATCTGTCAGTGAGAACCCTGCAACGACAGCTACAGGAGAAAGACACCTCGTTTAAACGACTTTTGGAGATTGAACGGATGAAACGCTGTGAATATCTACTTTCACAACAAACCCATTTGACGGATATCGCGTTGCAGTTAGGATATTCAGATCAGTCTGCTTTGGCACGTGCTTTTAAGGCATATAGCGGAGAGACATTATTAGCGCGAAAAAAAGCCTTGAGATTAGAATAAAACTTGCAGATTGCTCGTTAAGAAAAGCCTTTTAAACAACATTAAAAAAAGCGGTCAAACGACCGCTTTTCTTTAAAGCCAAGCTTATGCCGCAGCTTTTAATTTTGGATACCGAAGTAAAATGGCCAGGATGGCAAAGATTGCCAAGACCCAACAGTAATACACACTACCAATCAGTTCCACAGGCGAAAGTTTTGCGATCGAACAAGCCAGTAACAGCTGTGCACCATAAGGAATGAGACCTTGGACTACGCAAGAGAAAATATCCAAGAGCGCAGCAGCACGTTTAGGGTCTACACCATATTCTTTGGCGACTTCACGTGCCATGTCACCAGATAAAATAATTGCGACAGTGTTATTTGCTACAAATAGGTTGGAGAAAATCACCAAGAAACTGATACCAATTTCACCTGCGCGTTCAGCACCAACTTTAAAGCAGCGTGTCATGCTGTAAATACGTTGAATCAGCCATTCTAAACCGCCTTCTTTTTGCATAATGGCAGAAATACCACCCAAGAAAATAGAAAGCAGGGCAACTTCAAACATGCCGGTAAAGCCGGCATAAATAGAATTATTTAAGCTTAAAAAATTAAATTCAGGTTGAATGACCAAACCAATCAAGCTAGACAGTAAGATACCAATAGTCAGTACAGCAAGCACGTGCAAACGTGAAAAGGCCAAAATAAATACGGCTAAATACGGCAAGATCAGCCACGCATTATAGGCTTTGTGTTCAATCGCTTGTGAGCCTTGACTCATGAATAAATAAATACAGATGCTGACGATCGATGCAGGAACAGCAATCCAAACATTGACCTTAAATTTATCGCGAAGTTGAACTTTTTGACTGTTCGTTGCAGCAATGGTGGTATCTGAAATCATCGACAGATTATCACCAAACATAGCACCACCGACCACAGCACCAATGGCATACACCACTTCAATTTCGGTGACTTGTGTAAAACCAAAGGCAATTGGCGCGCAGGCTGCAATGGTGCCCATGGAGGTTCCCATCGCTGTGGCAATAAAGGCCGCAATAATAAACAGCATAGGCAGCACGAACTCAGGCGCAATTACCGATAGTCCGAATTGCACTGTTGCATCGACACTACCGATGGCACTGCTGACACTGGCAAAAGCACCAGCGAGCATAAAGACCATGAACATTAAGATCAAATTCGGGTGGCTGGCACCTTTCATAAATGTATCAATCGCGTCATTTATCTTGCCGCGATAGAGCAAAATTGCCAATACAATTGCAGGAAGAGCAGCGACTGGGGCTTTCACTTGATAGAACGCAAACTCAGTTCCAATGATGGAATGGTAAATACCACTGCCCAAAAAAATGGTCAGAAAAACAATAAGCGGGAGCAGTGCAAATGCCCGAGCAGGCACTTTCACTTGTGAATCGGAGGACATAGGAGATAAAAAAATAAAAGTATGCGGCTAGTATAAAGCAGGTTTTGCAATTTAAGGAAAATTAAAATGTAAATGCTAAGCCTGTTATTTTTAACATTTTTTTGATGATAAAATTAAGTTAGTCTAAAACCTTATAATTTTGCCAGATCCTAAAATTAGGCATCTTTGATCATTGTGAAAAAAACTGAAATATCGGTAAATGATGCTTTCGGGTTGTTCTGGAAAATTATGTTTGCATGAGAAATGCCGACTGAGGATTGTATACCCTGTTCAATGGGTAAAAAATAGCGTTACAATGCGATGTCTTGTATTTCGACAAAACCCACATCATAGTTTTGATTCATTCAAGGAAAGTATAACCCTATGTCACGTTTAGCCACTCGATTTGGAACGCTTAAATCTCAACAGCGTAAGGCCTTGGTTTCTTATGTTATGGCTGGTGACCCTCATCCACAAGTAACGGTACCTTTGTTACATCAAATGGTTGAGGCAGGTGTAGATGTGATCGAATTGGGTCTTCCATTTTCAGACCCAATGGCGGATGGTCCTGTTATTGCACTTGCCGCTGAGCGTGCGCTTGCTGCAGGAACCAATACTCTAGATGCCTTGAACATGGTGAAAGAGTTCCGTAAAAACGATACAGAAACACCAGTAGTACTGATGGGCTATTTAAACCCTGTTGAAGTAATCGGCTATGAAAAGTTTGTTGCCTATGCACATGAATGCGGTGTAGATGGCGTGCTCTTGGTGGACCTTCCACCAGAAGAAGCAAAAGATCTAGATGCAGTATTGAAAAAATACGACATGGATCAAATCTTCTTACTTGCGCCAACATCCACTGATGAACGTATTCAGCATGTGGTGAAACAAGCCAGTGGATTTATCTACTATGTTTCTTTGAAAGGTGTGACAGGTGCAGCGACTTTAGACGTTGCTGAAGCTGCGGCACGTATTCAAAAAATCAAATCGTATACTCAGGTACCAGTTGGCGTTGGCTTTGGTATCAGTGATGCAGCATCGGCGAAAGCCATGGGTGTGGCTGCAGATGCGGTGATTGTAGGTAGTGCTTTTGTTAAACAATTTGCAAACTTAGCGCCAGAACAAGCTGTAATCGAAACAGTGAATAAAGTGAAGGAGCTTCGAGCTGCGCTCGATGAGTTAGTATGAGTCAAGACGCAAAAACAGGCAAAATTCTGAGCGCATCTACGCCATGGACAGAGCGTGCGGTACCAGGTATTCATGTACCTGATGAACAGCAAGCATTAAAGGCGACATTTACTGAGCCGACGATTGAATGTCCTGAGTGTCATGCACTTGTGACTCGTACTGCAATGTCATTTAATGCCTACGTTTGTCCACAGTGTGATGAACACTTGCGAATGAAAGCGCGTGATCGTTTGAACTGGTTCTTTGACCAAGTACAAAAAGAATTGGGTCAAGAATTTAAAGCCAAAGATCCACTTAAATTTGTAGATAGCAAAGCGTATCCAGACCGTATGTCTGAAGCGCAGAAGAAAACCGGTGAAACAGAAGCTTTAGTGGTGATGCAAGGAACGCTGAAAGGCATTCCAATGATTGCGACTGCTTTCGAATTTGATTTCATGGGCGGTTCAATGGGCACTGTGGTTGGTGACCGTTTTGTTCAAGCGGCTGAACTTGCGATTAAAGCAAAACAACCGCTTATTTGCTTCGCTGCCTCTGGCGGTGCACGTATGCAAGAAGGCATGTTGTCACTCATGCAAATGGCGCGTACTTCTGCTGCCATCCAAAAAATGAAAGATGCTGGCTTGCCTTATCTAGTGGTGCTGACACATCCAGTCTATGGTGGTGTGACTGCATCATTGGCAATGCTCGGTGATGTTCACTTGGCTGAACCGAAAGCCATGATTGGTTTTGCTGGTAAGCGTGTGATTGAGCAAACTGTACGTGAAAAATTGGAAGAACCGTTCCAACGTGCAGAATACTTGCTTGATCATGGTGTAGTCGATCAAATTGTCCACCGTCATGCATTACGTGATACAGTTTATCGTATTGTAGCGAAATTGATGAACTTGCCTTGAACACAGCACCACTTGCAACTGATTCTTTAAACACATGGCTCGATTATTGGAGCCATGTTCATGTTACGGGTATTGATTTAGGTCTGGAACGGGTGATTCCTGTTGCGGAACGACTCGGTGTAACCCAGCCTGATGCGAAAGTGCTGACGGTCGCGGGAACAAACGGTAAAGGTTCAACCACGACCACTTTGGCTGCGATTTTAAATGCCCAAGGTTATAACGTGGGGCTATACCAATCACCGCATATCTATCGATTCAATGAACGTGTAAAGCTTCAAGGTGTTGAAGTGGCTGACCAAACCCTGATTGATGCTTTTGTAGCTGTTGATCAGGCGCGTCGTGAATGTGAATTAAGTTTATCTTTTTTTGAAGCGACCACTTTGGCCGCTTTTGTTATTTTTAAACAGCAACATTGCGATGTATGGGTCCTCGAAGTGGGCCTTGGCGGTCGACTTGATGTGGTCAATGTCGTCGATCCAGATGTTGCAGTGATTACCAATATTGGTTTAGACCATACCGATTGGTTGGGCGACACCATTGAAAAAATTGCTTTTGAGAAAGCTGGGATTATTCGTCCGAATATTCCCGTGATTTTTGGTGGACAGCAAGTACTGCCTGAAGCCATTCGTCAAAAAGCAGAAGATTGCCAAGCTGCTTTACATGTACTCAATCGTGATTATTTTTATCAGTACAGTGATGACGGACAATCTTGGATGTTTGCTTCATCAGGTACAACTTTAAAACTGCCCGTTGGTTCTTTGGCGCTCGAAAATATCTCTACGGCTGTAGCAGCAATATTGGCCAGTGGTTTGGTGGTCTCTCAGCAGTCGATCGCTCAGGGGATTAATAATGCCAAGTTACAAGGCCGTTTTGAAGTTAGAGAAATTGCAGGTAAAACGGTGATTTTCGATGCGGGACATAACCCGCATGGTGTTGAATTTTTGTTAAAGCAATTGCGAAATTTCCTCCAGTACAATAAACAATACACAGAAGTGATCAGCGTTTTCTCCATGCTGACTGATAAAGACATAAATTCTGTCGTTAACTTATTGAAAGATACGGTAAGAATGTGGAAAATTGCACAATTAAATGTGCCACGTGCGGCATCTATCACACAATTGGATAGCGCACTGCAGCATCAAGTCGTAGAACATTATGACAATGTGCAATTAGCTTTTAAGTCCGCGCTGGAAGAAACAAAGAATAATCAGCTGATTCTGGTATGTGGTTCATTTCATACCTTAGAAGCGGTATGGGAGTATCTGGAAGAATGTCAATGAATAACAAACAACGCTGGATGGGTGGTGTTGTTTTATTAGGTGGTGGTGTACTGCTGGCCGCACTTTTACTTAAAGGCAAAGAAGAAATACATCAAAATCAAAGCCAAACCCCTGAAATGGCTCAAGTTGAGCAACAAGGTCAGGGTGCGGGTAAAATGTCATCATTGACAGTTGATGTTGAAACTGAAAAGCGCTTGCTCGAAGAACAACGACGTACCCGTGAAAAATCGGTTGCGGAGCAAGAAGCACGTGCAGCAGAGTTTTTAGCGATGCAACAACAAGCGGAAGCGGATGCAGCACGTAAAGCAGCAGAAGAATATGCGGCTTTAAACGCACATCGTTCAGCTCAACAAAGTTCGGATAATATTCCTCCCGAATTGGTTGAAGATGAAAAAGCTAAGCAAAAGCGTTTAGCTGAGGATAAGTTGGCGGCTCAAAAAAAGTTAGAGACTCAGTCGGCGCAGCAAAAGGCTGATCAGGCACGTATCGCAGCAGATAAACAAAAAGCCGAAGCAAAACGTAAAGCGGATGCTCAAAAAGAAGCTGAACGTAAAGCACATGCTGAAGCTGAGAAAAAAGCAGCAGATAAGAAAGCAGCCGAAGCGAAGCAACAAGCTGAAGAAAAGCGTAAAGCCGAAGAAAAACACAAGGCAGAAGAAAAGCGTAAAGCAGAAGCTAAGAAAAAAGCTGAAGCTGAAAAAGCACGTGATCTGTTGGAAAATGGCGATAAGCAATGGATGGTGCAAGTTGCACTGGCTGCCAATGAAGCCAATGCAGATGCCGTCGCTGCAAAATTACGTGCAAAAGGCTATAAAGTGACGAAGAGTCCGACATCTAAAGGCATTCGTATTATGGTCGGTCCTTCGAAGGACCGTGATGCTGCGGACGCAACACGTAAAAAGATCAATTCAGATGCAAGTTTGAATATGAAATCGGCTTGGGTGATTGATTGGGTACCACTCGATAAACGCTAAGTTTATTTGAGGAATGACCTTTAATAAGATGGATTCAGTAGTTGCTGCTGAATCCATTTTACATTTTCAGGGCTGAATAAACGGTCAATATTTTTCCAAATAGGGTGGAAGCCATAGCCACCTTGTTTCATTTCACGTTTTGCTTCCTCAATGGACCAATGCTGAAAAATAATACGGTACATGGCCACACTCGCTCCTGTACGGTCTGAGCCGTGGTAGCAATGGATTAACACTTTTTGCTGCTGTTGTTCAGCTTCTTTTATGGTTTTCATCACCGTCAGTAAATCTTCACGATCGATTTGCCACGTGTGTATCGGAATATGTACAAAATTAATCTTTTGCATATCAATAGCATTTTTTAAGCGTTCTGGGTCATGGTGCCGTGAACGTAAATTTATGATCACATCGATGTGCTGTTCTCGTAGAAAAGGGGCGAGATCTGTATCAGGTTATTCACTGCGAAATAGCGTTGGGCTGATTTGATAAAAATTATGCTGTTGATGAACGACTTTCCCCCAATGCTGAGGACGTTCATTTAACGGTAATGGATTTGATGTCATGCAACCCGTGAAGCTGAAGCTAACACTGAGTAGGATCATTGGTAGGATTTTAGCGGTCATAGCTTGTATTCTGATAGCGAGCGAATTCGAATGGGTCATGTGCACAGATGAGATCGATGTCCGGATGCTGCGCTAACTGCTGAATCTTATGAAGGGAGTGCAGTCGCTGTGTATTGTCGGTCGCAAATAAACGCTCAAGCTGATTTAAGGCCCGCGAATGAAAATTTGGATTTAATTGATGATGTGAGTAATAAGCATCGCCACAATATAACAACCAGCGCTGGTTATTTTTTATTGCAATACCGGCATGACCCGCGGTATGTCCCAAAAGCGGGAGCATTAAAATTTCCTCTTGAAAAATAGATAGACTGGCAGTGTGCTCTAAGTTAAACCATGCTTTAGTCCCGATGCTTTCAATAAAGTTCCAATAACGATGCTGTTGGAACTGCTGTGGTCGATAGCGCAGTCGTGATTTAAGGCTGTGAAGATTTTGAGTGGCGTTATATTCACTGGCTAGCACATGCACGGTCGCCTGCGGAAAATCAGAGATCCCGCCAGCATGATCAAAATCTAAGTGTGACAACAAAATGTGTTGAACATCTTGAGCCTTATAGCCTAATTTTTGAATTTGATGAGTCGCACTCAGTTGCGGATTAAATTTGATCTGTGCTGTGCGTGAAATAAACCGACCTAAACGATTTTGTGGATGTAAATAATCTTGTAAGCCCAGTCCTGTATCGACTAAGACGAGCCCTTTATCAGTTTCAATGAGCAGGCAATGACAGACCAAATGTGCGCGAAACCCTTTCTGTCCAAATAAAGGGGCACACGTTGGACAAAAACTACCACAATGTAAATGATGAATTTGATGAATCACGGTTTGTTATTTTCAAGTTTTCTTAGTTATAACGGAATTGTGATGTTTAACCAATCTAATCCCTGAGAGGAATTTGTAATCAAAAAAAGCTCATCCGGAGATGAGCAGGTTGGAGAATGCCAGAACAGGCTCGTCATTCGTTCTGAAGGGGGAAAACTATATTAACTATGGTTATGATACTTAGTTTGCTTAGGTGCTGCGCTTAAAAATAGTTAAATTTGTACCTTCGCTTTGGTCACTCACAGCAGAGCTTCTTATCTTGCGCTCGGACAGCGTAATGCTCCGTTTTATCCTCACTTAGGTTGAGGCGTTAAACGAAGGTAAGGCGTAACTGCGTTATATCCTTGAGGAAAGCGTTGTTTGATTTCCTCTTCATCTTTTAATGACGGCACAATCACCACATCTTCACCTTGTTGCCAGTTGGCCGGTGTTGCAACTTTATGGTTGTCTGTCAGTTGCAAAGAGTCAATGACACGTAAAATTTCATGGAAATTACGGCCCGTCGATGCAGGATAAGTAATGATTAAACGGACTTTTTTATTGGGATCAATGATTACCAAAGAGCGAACAGTTAATGTTTCGCTGGCATTGGGGTGAATGAAATCATAAAGGGTAGACACTTTACGGTCTTTGTCTGCAATGATCGGGAAGTTCACCGTGGTATTTTGAGTATTATTAATGTCATTAATCCAACCATGATGCGACTCAACATCATCAACAGACAGGGCAATGGCCTTGACACCACGTTTGCTAAATTCATCTTTTAGTTTTGCGGTAAATCCAAGTTCTGTGGTGCAGACTGGGGTGTAATCGGCAGGATGCGAAAATAAAATGCCCCAACTGTCACCTAAGAAGTCATAAAAATGAATGCTGCCTTCGCTTGAGTCTTGAGTAAAGTCTGGTGCAGTATCACCTAAACGAATCGTCATGGAATATCCCCGTATTTATTGAATTTGTTTAACTTGAAAATAAATATGAAGGATTTTTTTTATGATTAAAAATAGTGTTTTTTCATTTCTTTATGAATATATTTTATATAAAACAGTTTTATTGGGGGATAAATGCGAAATATCTCACGACAGAGTCACTATGTTGTCTGCAGAAAATTTGTTACATTAGCTTGCCTTAAGTCTCCGGGGCTAGAACCCGAGCGCAGAATATTTAAGGGGATTTTTGTGCAAAACCCTTGTACTTCGAATTTCTAGCACCATAATAACGACTAAGAAAATATATTCATTTGACAAGCAAGATTTAGAGAGTCTATTCATGTTGGCAAGTCTGATCGGAGGAATCTTCGGTACCAAAAATGAGCGCGAACTCAAACGCATGCGTAAAATCGTAGAGAAGATAAATGCGCTCGAGCCGACGATATCTGTTCTAAGCGATGCAGACTTATCTGCAAAAACTGAAGAATTCAAAGAACGTTATAAAAAAGGCGACAGCCTTGATAAATTATTACCTGAAGCGTTTGCTGTTTGTCGTGAAGCTGCGAAGCGTGTCATGGGCATGCGTCATTATGACGTACAGCTGATTGGTGGTATTACTTTACATGAAGGTAAGATCGCAGAGATGCGTACCGGTGAAGGTAAAACCCTCATGGGAACGCTTGCTTGTTACCTCAATGCGATTAGTGGTGAAGGTGTTCACGTGATTACGGTGAACGACTATCTCGCACAGCGAGATGCTGAGTTAAACCGTCCATTATTCGAATTTTTAGGTTTAAGCATTGGGATTATTTACTCAATGCAAGACTCAACTGAAAAAGCTCAAGCGTATCGAGCTGACATTACTTACGGTACCAACAACGAATTCGGTTTCGATTACTTGCGTGACAACATGGTGTTTTCTGCTGCTGAGAAAAAACAGCGCAGCTTAACCTATGCCATCATCGATGAGGTCGATTCGATCCTGATTGATGAAGCGCGTACACCGTTGATCATTTCTGGTCAATCAGAAGACTCATCTCAGTTGTATGCTGCCATTAACAGCATTCCACCAAAACTTCATGCACAAAAAGAAGAGAAGGTACCAGATGGTGGTCACTTCTGGATTGACGAAAAACAGCGCTCTGTAGAAATGACCGAAGTCGGTTATGAAACTGTTGAAGCTGAATTGATTCAAATGGGCTTGCTTGCTGAAGGTGAAAGTTTATATTCATCTGCTAATTTAAACTTGGTACACCATGTTTCTGCGGCCATTCGTGCGCATTACCTATACCAACGCAACGTGCATTACATCATCCACGAAGGTGAAGTGATCATTGTCGATGAAAACACTGGTCGTACCATGCCGGGTCGCCGTTGGTCAGAAGGTTTGCATCAAGCAGTAGAAGCAAAAGAAGGTTTGGAAATTCAGCCTGAAAACCAAACTTTAGCAACTACAACATTCCAGAACTATTTCCGTCTATACAAAAAATTATCGGGTATGACGGGTACTGCAGATACTGAAGCTGCAGAGATGAAAGAAATTTATGGCTTGGATGTTGTACTTATTCCAACCCATCGCCCAATGATTCGTAATGACCAAAACGATTTAATCTATTTAAACCGTGAAGGTAAATACAACGCCATCATTCAAGAAATTCAACGTATTCATGAAGCGGGTGTTGCGCCGATTCTGATTGGTACAGCAACCATTGAAGCCTCTGAAATTTTATCAGATAAGCTGAAAGAAGCTGGTATTCAACATGAAGTACTTAATGCGAAACAACATGAGCGCGAAGCGGATATTATTGCGCAAGCAGGTTCACCTCGTGCAGTGACCATTGCGACTAACATGGCTGGTCGTGGTACTGATATTCTGTTAGGTGGTAACTGGAAAGCGTTGCTGGCGAAGATTGAAGAGCCGACTGAAGCAGACGAAGCACGTTTGAAAGCAGAGTGGGAACAAAATCATGAAATGGTGCTGAACTCTGGCGGTTTACATATTATCGGTTCAGAACGTCATGAATCTCGTCGTATCGATAACCAGTTACGTGGTCGTGCGGGCCGTCAAGGTGACCCAGGTGTGTCACGTTTCTACTTGTCGCTTGAAGATGACTTGATGCGTATCTTCGCAGGTGATCGCGTAGTTGCAATGATGCGTGCCATGGGGCTGAAAGAAGATGAAGCCATTGAGCATAAAATGGTTTCACGCTCGATTGAAAATGCACAACGTAAAGTTGAAGCACGTAACTTCGATATTCGTAAAAATCTATTGAAATACGATGACGTAAACAACGAACAACGTAAGATTATTTACTCGCAACGTGATGAAATTCTTGTTGAACCGTCTTTACAAGATTACATCGAAACGATGATTCAGGATGTGACTAAAGGCATGATCGAAGTATATATTCCACCTGAGTCTATTCACGATCAGTGGGATATAGAAGGTCTTGAAAAGGCGCTACGTGAAGATCTATCGATTGAATTGCCAATTTCGCAGTGGTTAGAGCAAGATCGTCGTTTGGATGAAGAAGCTTTGGTTGAACGTATTACTGATGAAGTTCTTCAGCACTACCGTTCACGTCGTACGCAAATGGGTGACGAAACGGCTGCAATGCTCGAACGTCACTTTATGTTAAATTCATTGGACCGCCATTGGAAAGAGCATTTGGCAGCAATGGATTACTTACGTCAAGGGATTCATTTACGTGGTTATGCGCAGAAAAATCCTGAGCAAGAATACAAAAAAGAAGCCTTTAATTTATTTGTAAACATGCTTGCTGTGATTAAGTCAGATGTCGTGACAGATTTATCTCGTATTCATGTGCCTACAGCCGAAGAGCTTGCAGAAATGGAAGCTCAAAAACAGGCTCAAGCTGAATCAATGAATCTTCAATTGTCACACAATGACTTTGATAATTTGTTGGCTGAAGCCAACGGTAATGATGTTATCGATGCGCAATATACACCTGCAGAGCAAGTGATTGTTCCGCCAGAAAGTCGTAACTCACCGTGCCCATGCGGTTCAGGTCTAAAATATAAACAATGTCACGGTAAAATTTAAACAGCATTGTTTAATTTCATATAAATCAGAGCCATCGCGCTCTGATTTTTTATTTACTCAGCTGATCTGACCTGAATAGTATTTGCAGTGCAGCGGATTAAATGTTATTTAGTTTCTATCAATAACCGTAAGACGGAAAAGACAATGAAAAAAGTACTAAAACCGTTCATGATTGCTGCTTTGGCTTTGCCAACTTTTACCTTTGCAAACGCTCCTCAGACGACTTCTGTAGAGAAAGTTCAACAAGCAGTTGGTCCAACAACAACTCAAGTACAGATTGGTACTGACGGTCAAGTGACTGTAGCAAGCCCGCGTACGGGTATTCGTTATACCTTTGCCAATCCAAATCGTCCGATCGTATTGCAAACTGCAAAAATTGCAGCAGCCAATGCGGCGAATGCTGACCGTATTGTGGCTGAAAACCCAGCCCTTTCTGCTGCGAGTCAACAAAAAGCGAAACAAGTGCTTCTTGATGAAGCAACTCAGCTGGCGCGTAACTAATTTACGACGAACAGCGATAAAGACCAGTCGAAAGGCTGGTTTTTTTATGTGCAAAAGAAATCCACAATAAAATTACAGCAAAACCGTGCTTCTGCTCGATTTTTTATAGATTTTGCACTAAGCTGTATTTTTTATAACTCATATAGTTGGACGTTGAAAAATGGCAGTTGGTGACGTATCTATGCCACAGATGCATGTGGTGAAAGGTGTAAAAATCGGTTCGGCTGAAGCATATGTGCGCTATCAGAACCGACGTGACCTTGTCATTTTTGAATTTGCTAAAGGTTCTAATGTTGCAGGCGTATTTACTCAAAATGCATTTTGTGCCGCGCCTGTTCATATTTCGAAAGCACACTTATTGGCAGGTAATCCACGTTATTTGGTGATTAATACCGGAAATGCCAATGCCGGTACTGGCAAAATCGGCATGGCAAATGCTGAGGCGACGTGTGCGAAACTGGCAGAACTAGCAGGTGTTCAAAATACAGAAGTTCTTCCATTTTCAACAGGTGTAATTGGTGAGCAATTACCTATTGATCGTTTGGTTCAAGGCTTGCAACCCGCATTAGATAGTTTGCAGGAAGATGCATGGTTGGATGCGGCAACGGGCATTATGACCACAGATACAACACCTAAAGGTGCATCTGAACAATTTGAGTTAGATGGCGTTCTGTATACTATGACAGGCATTTCTAAAGGCGCAGGCATGATTCGTCCAAATATGGCGACCATGTTGAGCTATGTGGCAACTGATGCACCCATTAGCCGTGAGCTGGTGCAACAGCTTTTGAAAACCACAGTTAACCTGTCGTTTAACCGTATTACGGTGGATGGTGACACTTCGACCAATGACTCATGTATTTTGATTGCAACGGGCCAAGCTGGTGGCGTAGAAATTACTTCAGAATCAGATTCACGTTATGCTGCTGTTTTAGACGTGTTAACACGTGTAATGAAGCGTCTTGCACAGCTCATTGTCCGTGATGGTGAAGGTGCGACGAAGTTTATTACTGTGGCGGTAGAAGGCGGCGCAGATACTCAAGAATGTTGTGATATTGCTTATAGCATTGCACATTCACCGTTGGTTAAAACTGCAATCTTCGCATCAGATCCAAACTGGGGGCGTATTTTGGCAGCTATTGGTTATGCAGGTGTGCCAAACTTAGATGTTGAAAAAATTCAGGTCTGGTTAGGTGATGTTCAAATCTGTAAAGACGGTGGTGCCGCAGCAGATTATACCGAAGCAGCAGGGGCTGCAGAGATGGAGAAATCTGAGATCACGATCCGTGTAGATTTAGGACGTGGCAGTGCGCGAGATACTGTGTATACCTGTGACCTGTCGTATGATTATGTCAAGATTAACGCAGATTACCGTTCATAAAATATTTGATGTTTTTGAAAAGCCTCCGTTGTGAGGCTTTTTTATAAGTGGAACTTTTTAATGACCGGTAAAAAATAGCCAAGTGCCATATTTATGGGTCAGTTGTGAAGCACCTGTGTAGTAGCAGGCATTAAGGGTAGAGAAGACGTTGTGATGAATAATGCAAACAACTTAATTGCAAATGAAGCAAAATCAATTGTACAAGCGCATTTGGATCGTTTGGGTGATGTTAAAGAGCATCACTTAACGGAAGCTGCAAAGCTTGAAAAGTTTGAATTAATTAAAGCGGAACTCAAAAAACGTAACGCTGTCCTTGTTGCACACTATTACTGTGATCCTGAAGTGCAGGAACTAGCAGAACAGGCCGGTGGATGCGTTTCGGATTCACTTGAAATGGCACGTTTTGGTCGGGATCATGAAGCAACGACGTTGGTGGTTGCAGGAGTGAAATTCATGGGGGAGACCTCGAAGATTTTATCTCCTGAGAAAACCGTACTGATGCCTACTCTAGAGGCAACATGCTCACTTGATTTGGGTTGTCCTGTCGATGAATTTACCAAATTTTGCGATGCACATCCGGATCATACGGTTGTGGTATATGCCAATACCTCGGCGGCAGTGAAAGCGCGTGCAGATTGGGTGGTAACCTCGAGCTGTGCTGTTGAAATTGTTGAGCATTTAGATAGTTTAGGTGAAAAAATTATTTGGGCACCCGATCAGCATCTCGGTCGCTATATTCAAAAGAAAACCGGTGCAGACATGTTGCTATGGGATGGGGCATGTATTGTCCATGAAGAGTTTCGTGCACGTGGTATTGCCAATATGAAAGCGCTGTATCCTGATGCAGCAGTTTTGGTACATCCAGAGTCACCAGAATCTGTGGTGGATATTGCAGATGCCGTCGGTAGCACCTCGCAATTGATTAAGGCTGCACAAACCTTGCCACACGAACGTTTAATCGTGGCAACAGATCGCGGTATTTTTTATAAAATGCAGCAAGCTGTGCCGAATAAAATTCTCATCGAAGCACCGACGGCAGGTGAGGGAGCGACTTGTCGTTCATGTGCGCATTGCCCTTGGATGGCGATGAATGAATTAGATGGCATTCTCGAAGTTTTACAAAAAGGCGATCAGGAAATTTTTGTAGATCCGGCATTGGCTGAACGTGCTAAATTGCCTTTAGATCGGATGTTGAATTTCAGTGCCAGTTTAAAACGTTAATTTTTGCTTGAAAAATGATTAAAGTGCTTGATAAATAATCGCTTGAAATGATTTTTTATGTTTTTTTGAAGATAGGTGTTGACGTTAATCAACGTCACGCCTAGAATGCACACCGTACCGCACGATATGCGATACAGCGAAAGCTGAGATGAAACGGAGCATAGCACAGCCTGGTAGTGCACCTGGTTTGGGACCAGGGGGTCGTAGGTTCGAATCCTACTGCTCCGACCAATTTCTCAAGGCAAAAATCGCGTGATAGTCTATGTCATCGGTAATGCGCCTGTAGCTCAGTTGGATAGAGCATCCGCCTTCTAAGCGGATGGTCACAGGTTCGAATCCTGTCAGGCGCGCCATTTTAATGGTGTTCTGATACTAGAATCTGAAACTTGTTGTGATGGTGGATGTAGCTCAGTTGGTAGAGCCCCGGATTGTGATTCCGGTTGTCGTGGGTTCGAATCCCATCATTCACCCCAATTCGGAGCATAGCACAGCCTGGTAGTGCACCTGGTTTGGGACCAGGGGGTCGTAGGTTCGAATCCTACTGCTCCGACCATTTTCTCAAAGAAAACGGTCGATAAAAGATACCGCATACAGCGGTTTTTTTATGCCTGTAATTTAAAATGCGTTATATTGGTTATTCACAAGCAAGAACATGATGGTGGATGTAGCTCAGTTGGTAGAGCCCCGGATTGTGATTCCGGTTGTCGTGGGTTCGAATCCCATCATTCACCCCAACTTTTAAAGTTGAAAGCGGAGCATAGCACAGCCTGGTAGTGCACCTGGTTTGGGACCAGGGGGTCGTAGGTTCGAATCCTACTGCTCCGACCATTTATTTCAAAAACAATACTGTAAAGGATGCCGCATATAGCGGTTTTTTTATGCCTAAAATTTATAAACACAATAAAAAAGCCACCATAAGGTGGCTTTTCCAAATTTCGCTATTTAGGGAATGATCGTGACATTTACACGACGGTTGATGGCACGATTGGTTTCGGTGTCATTAGAAACCATAGGTTGTTCAGCACCACGGCCAATAATTTGAATATTTGAACTGTTATAACCTTGCTTTAAAAAGACGTTTGCGACGCTTTGCGCACGTTTTTCTGAAAGTTGTTGGTTGTAATTGGCTTGTCCAACATTATCCGTATGACCAATAAACTTAATTTTGTTTAGATCATATTTAATCAGTTGAGTGGCGAGGGTATTTAACTTGACTTGTTGGTGAGGTTGTATTTGATAATCATCAAAACCAAATAAAAGTCGTTCTGGTAGGGCAAGTGTCCAACCATCATTGGTCAAGACAAAACCTTCTTTTTTAAGCATACGTGCTTGTTTATAGCTTAAGTTACCTAAACTCATGCAGGCTGTCATAGTAGCCGTGAATGCAAGTATAAATAAAACTTTAAATGCGTTCTTTAACATAGCAACTCCTATGAGTTGGGGCGTTGAAGTGCAATGCACCAATGATTATTAGAAAGTTTAGCATCATACATGGCGCGATCCGCATCAGCGATTAGATCTTCTGGCGATTTCGCATTTTGGATCAGTGCCACACCAATATTAGCTTGTAATGTAATATTATGTTGCTCATAAACAAATGTTGAACCATAGCATTCATGTATTTTGTGACAAAAGACCTCGAGTTCTGTTAGGACATTTAAACGATTGATAATAATTGCAAATTCATCACCACCGAGTCGTGCAACGAAAGCATCATCTGGTAGTGCTTGTTTTAAACAATGTGATGAGGCACGCAGTACTGCATCTCCAGCTAAGTGTCCATATTGTTCATTCACATGTTTAAAGTTTTCAATATCGACAAAGAACACAGCAGCGTTCGCTTGTAAGTCAAATAGCTCAAACAGCTTTTCATAAAAATAATTACGATTTGGCAATTGGGTTAATGCATCATGACGTGCTAGATGAATTAGCTTGTCATTTTCTGAAATCAAGTTTTTATTTGACTGTTCAATTTCACTAAGTAAACCATTAAAGGCGGTACTGAGTGCGTGTAATTCTTGAATATCAGAGTTTGAAACCCGCATTTTATAATCTTTCTTAATGCTAATGGTTTGAGCTGATTCAACAATCGAGCGAACGGATTGCATTAAGTATTGATAAACAGAATTCACCGACCAAAACACGGTAGCCAATAAAAGTATAAAACCTAAAAATAAACCCAATAAAATTTTATGGAAGAAACTAACTAAATCTGAAGAGTTTCCATATACGACCAGTTCGCCGTAATTTTTCTGATCATGATGAATATCTAAGCGAATCGGTTGGCTAAAAAAGAAATAATCTAAAATCGCTTGGCTGGAAAATGTTGAAATTTCTTTTTGCTCAGCATGAGCAAGCGACGCATTTTGAAGGTTGGTAATTTCTATCGATCGAATGGGATACAATTGAGTGTATTCGTTTAAAATTTGACGCATCGTTGTTTGGTCATTAAACACCACAGCGGGTTGAACACGTTCGTTTATCGCATTTGATAAAATCGTTAAGCTATTTTTTGCATAGGTATGCATAGTATAAGTGGAAATAACCAAAAAAATCGCAGAACAAATCGTAAAAGTTAAAGCAAAGATAGTGAGCTGCGAACGCGTAAATAATTGGTGTAATGTAATTGGGTTATAGAGTTGTTTCATTCAGCTGACTCCGAGGACTTCGCCAGTAATAAAACACGTGGATCAATATGTATTTGTGACTGCGTTAAGCTTTCCATATTAATTTTAAACGAATAACTCTGATTTTTTTTATACAAACAAAATGCACTGCCCGACTCACACTCACTATTGTTACTACTTAGAGAGAGGGCGGGGAAATTAACATGGTTGTTTAAAATACTTTGTTCTTCTTTTGCTGATAGATTGGAAAAAAATAAAACTTGGCAATGACTAGATTTGATGTCAATCACATTGATGGCTGTAATTTTATAAGTGCTGTGGGTTGGCGCAAGTTTTTTAAAATCATTGACTAAACTTGAATTATTAATCACGCAAAATTTGGGTGAAGTGGTTTCCCACTTGGCATAACTCAAAATAGAGAAAGTGGTTGTGAAAATATTTGCTGTGGGAGCTGCATATAATAAGGGTGAAATGGAGCACGCCATTATTAAATAGGCAGTTTTTTTAAAAACAACCATACGAAATCAAAAATGTCTTAAATTAAATGGAATGAAAATTGGGTTTATATACGTTTTATTATATGAAATAGGGCGTATATAGCCCAATAATAATACAAAAGAATGTTTATGTGTTCAAAAAAGCGACATGCGTAAAATAAATCATAAAAAAGGTGTTGCAACGGATGTGAAATGCTGTAGAATGCACATCCATCGGCGGTGATGAAGATTAAAACTTCTGATAAAACAATGACTTGGTTGAATTGATTAAGTTGGGTTTTATTTGATAAGTTTAAAAA
>NZ_VPBZ01000010.1:0-161446 GCF_013418475.1 Acinetobacter sp. YH12140 | reverse complement strand
TTATCAGAAGTTTTAATCTTCATCACCGCCGATGGATGTGCATTCTACAGCATTTCACATCCGTTGCAACACCCTTTTCCATTTATTTTTAATTTTTCATTACGTTTGTTTATTTATTCTACTAAATCAAGTTTTTTTACTTAAAAAAGTGCTTTTAGCGTACAGAAAGCATGCAATACGCCACAGGCACCCATAAGATAAACATTAAAATTGGCATAACACCGTGCACTTCTTCAGGTTTTCTATACAACCATTGAATAAATGGAATGGCGATACAAAATAATGTCGCCATGAATAGCACATCAACGAATCCACCTTTCAGCAGTAGCCACAGCCAAACTGGCACACTCATCATTAAGCCAATCATCAATAAAACACAGTATTCATATTTCCTGAGCTGTCAAAGTGTGAACTCTTGAATGATCCAGAAGCGTTCTGCAGATTCAAAATTTGATTTTAAGTCCATTTTGATCACGCCTAGATTGAATAAACTCAGTGCAATATAGATGGCACACATCAATTGGAATAATTGTGAAGCAGTGAAATCAAGGCTCATGATGTTCCAAGTATCCACCTGTGTGGCGAACCGATACAAAATCACAACCGCAGTAACTGATATACCGATACTGACAATACGATGGGTTAGAAATCTTTTATGAAATGCCTGACGAATAATGAGTTTATTTTGATTGAGCCAGAGTGGGCTATATTTCTGTATCAGAAATACGCTAGGTACTTGCAGCTTAATTGGTTTTGATTTCCTACCGAGCAGCCAAAATTTTATTGCCGCTATACAGATGAAAGTAGATAACAACACCGCAATGAGTTGAGCGTCCAATATCGCTAGGCTCAAAATGGGCAAATATGTCAAAAGACAGACTAAAACCCAATATTGATTCTGTTGTAAAAACAGCATTTGTATGATTAATAAATTAAAGATCCAAAGTAGCATCAATACACTGATGCCAATGGAAGCTAAGAATTCATACTCAACCCAAACATATAGAAGCGCTAAAATAAATGGCAGTATCAGCAAAAAGCTTAAACTGCCTAAAAATTTAATTTCCACTGCAAAGCGACTTTTAAGCGTGATGGGTAATAGCGCTAGATAGCGATACCCTTCTCCACCACTCAAAGCTTTACGCTGTATCGCACACCAAAATACATTTAAGGCAAGAAAGCCTGTCCAAATAAACACATTCGTGATTATTGATTTGCAATAAACCATATCAATAATGGGCTGCACTAAAGATAAGAGCAGTCCGAATAGCATTGGTCCGAGAATTAATGTGATTAAAATAAGTAAATGCTTTTGCCGTGCAACTGCGTCTGCTGTGGTTTTGACATAAAATGTCCATCGGTATTTCAAAAGCGTTTTTATGATTGTTCGCTGCCCAACATGTCTTTGTTTATTCATGCCGCCTGCTCATTGGACTTTAGCCGATCTAGCTCGATGATTTTTGCTGCAAGACTGTCTCTAAATACTGGATCATGGCAAGACAATAGAATCAATTTCGATTGGCTCTGCTGTAAAAGTATACTTGTTAATTCAGCCAAGGCGTTTTGATCTAAGCCATTGCTCGGTTCATCTAAAATCAGTAAAGGTGCCGAAGTCATTAAGGCTGCAACCAATAAAAACTTTTTGGTTGTACCAAAAGACATGTCAGCAAACGGCGTGGCTAAATAGTGTTCTAATTTAAATTTTTCAATGAAGATTTGATACTGCTCATGCGCTATCCCTCGAATATCACACATTAAATTCAGAAACTCCTGCCCTTGTAAAAAATCATAAATAGGGCTTTTATCTGGCACATAGGCCACAAGTTTCTCGTATTCATTGTTGTGAGGGGCATATGGCTGATCATTAATCAAAATGATGGTGGGTTATCTTTTCCCCGGTTTCAATCAGCCACTCATGCTGACCGGTGCTTTAAATAAACAAGCCGGTACACGTCTGGCTGAAACCACTAAATGGTGGGTAGATATCACTGAAGAACGCGGACTCGAACGTTTGCATGCAGGATTTACATCGACAATTTATGTGCGTTTTATTCACGCTTTGGTACGGCATCAACTCCAAAAAGGTAAAGGCTGGGATTTTGCAACGTGGGGGGTGCCGATCAATCAATTTGACTTGGCGATGACCAATCTTGCCTTTAGTAGTGTGGTACTTTTGGGCATTCGCGCTTTAGGAATTTTCCATCAAAACAAGAAACTGAAAGCTTTTTGCATTTTTGGCGCTATGTCGGCTGGTTGATGGGCATTGATGAAAAATGGTTAATTGAAAAAGAATCTGACGGTTGGAAACTGCTGTATTGGATGCAATTTGTACACCCTCAATCCGATGCAAGCAGTATGGCTCTCGGCGCCAGTCTCTCTAAGGAACACTTTGAACGACAGTACAAATACCTTCGACCACTTCAGCAAAAACTGGCTTATCGACAACATCTGGAGCTGACACAATTTTTTATTGGCAAAAAACGCATGCATAAATTAGGGCTCAAACCCCAATCCGCCGCATGGTTTGCCTATTATTTATTGGCTAGAAATCTCGTCCTGTATTCAGGTGCTAAGCATCTCCCAAGTTTAAATCAAAAATTACAGCAAAAAGGCCGTGCAATTCAAAAACTCGGTTTAGCACCGTATCAAAGTAAAGCAAAACAACTGGCAAGTATGCACCAATAAAAAAAGCAGAGCGATCGCTCTGCTTTTTGGATGACAAATATCAGAACTTAGAATTTCATCGAAATACGTGCCCAATAATTTCGGCCAATATTATTGAACTGTTCATCTGCCGCTAAGCCTGTACCGGCATCCCCCAACTTATTTAAATGTTCGGTGTAGGTTTTATTCAAGAGATTATCTACACCCACAGATACATCTACACCCTCATCAATATGATAAGTACCATTTAAAGAAAGCGTACCGAAGCCTGCACTTTTCTGTAGATCGTATCCCACAATATTACCTTGGTTTGGACTAATCCGATTTTGACCATCAACAACACGCCATAACGCACCCAAAGTATAATTATCCTGAATGTAACGTAAATTTACCCGAGCTTCTAAAGGTGAGATTTGTGGTAATGGCGTATTATCCGTGGTGTTTTCCCCCCACGCATACATTGCGCTGACATCTGCTTGGATCGCATCTGTAAATTGATAGCCAATCCCAGCTTCTGCACCTGCAATGGTTGCATCGATATTTCGACTATGCGCTTCCATACCTCCCATCATTCCTGTTCCAGGCTTATAACTCGTTAAAATATAATCATTCACCAAACCAGCATAAGCCGACACCCAAGAATTCAAAGCACCATGTTGATGTTGATAGCCCATATCTAACTGAAGCGTTTTTTCCGTATCAATATGATTGAATGTATTGATATCACCATTTCCTGATTTTGGGCTAAATAATTCCCAATAATCTGGCATGCGTTCCACATAGCCTAGACCGATATAGGTTTTACCATTGTCATGTTCAGGGTGTTTATTTTCAAAACGAATAAAAGCACTTGGCAATGTTTCATTCAGCTCCGTGTTATAGCCACTCGCTTTCGAAGCGGCACGCTCATCTTTCACTTGCACTTGATCAAGACGAAGACCTGAAACCAATTTATTGTTGTCACTCAATTGATAACTGACTTCTCCAAAACCGCCATAGGACTGAAATGCCATATCTTGCATTAAGGGCTTATTCATCGAAGGCATCATCTTCGACGTCATGCTGCCGGCATGTTTATTATTCTGCGTATCTAGTCCAGTAATGAACTGCAGCTTATCCCATTCATGTGTTACCGCCATACGTGCATTTAATGTACGGCGTGTTACCTGCATCGCCATTGGATTCGGCATCATCATAGTCATACCATGATGGGTCATTTCAGCTAAAGGTGGCTCACGCAAACTAAAGTTGTCCATGATATGGTCGTTATAACTATAGTTGACCTGTGCTTCGATTTTTTTAATCACCTCTGTGACATTCTTTTTCTCGACACGAAGGCCTAAGCTTTCACGGGCAAATTGCGAACCATCCATTGAACGGCCTGCGTATACCGCCTCACCATCGGCTTTACCTCCGGTAAGTTCTACCCATGTATCTTCATTTGGTGTCCAACCGAATGCCAAATCTGTATTCCAGCGCTCCCAGTCTGACGGCACAGTATTACCATCTCCATCTTGGTAGCTGTCTGCGACAGAACGACTGGCATTTAGACGGACATATTTATGTTCATCCCCCACAGCCGCTTCGACATTATGATCTAAACGACCATAAGAGCCGATCATCACACTGGCTTGACCACGGTAGTTTTTATCAGCATCGAACTGTTCCGGTTTGCGTTCAAACAAGACTGTTGCAGCAGAACCTGTATTGGCATATTGAACCGTTTGAGGTCCTTTAATTACTGAAATTCGGTCATAACTTTCAGGGGAAATATAAGAAGTTGGTGCATCCATTCGACTTGGACACGCCCCTAAATTTTCTGTGCCATCGGTCAATATTTTAATGCGTGAACCAAACATGCCACGAAACGTCACATCGCCATTGGTTCCTGCGCCACTTTTCACTGCACTAAAACCCACAATGCTTTTTAAATAATCTGCTCCATCACTGGCAGGTATCGGTTGAATCGGCTGTTTGGGATTGGCACGAACAATCAGGCCATTGGCATCATTCCCCTGATGTGATGTCACCACAATCGGTGCCAAAGTCTGTACCGCATTGGTTTCCGTCATCTCTACGGACATCTCGTCAGCCATCACAGAAGTTGAATAGCAGGCAACACAAATTGCAGCCGCAAGAGGCTGTAGAAAAAATTTAGGCTGAGCCATGTTTATCTCACAAAATACATAAATAAAGGCGTACCTGAGTCCTCAAAGACCCAAGTTTAAAAAACGTCGGATTTATGCAGCGAGTGGCGGAGCTCGACCTTGCGGAAGTAAAAAGAGTTGTTGAAGAACAAACCAGACATGCTTGAAAGCTTTTTGAAAAGCAATTAAACGAACTTGAATTCGATCAAGCACTTCTTTCACATCAAGTTCAGGGGGCAAAACCAAATTGCCATAGACCGTACAATACTGACATTGATGACTGGCATCATGTTCATGGGCAGTATGATCGACTTGAACTTGCTCAGCGTGAGGGGAAGATGAATGGTGTGAATGTGTGGTATGTTCAGCATGAACATTAGGAAGTAAAAGTGCACGCGTAATGGTTTCGCAGACCGGAGCAACTTGATATTGCTTGGGCAACAATGGCTGTAAAAAAACAGCAATCTGCAAAAAAACGGCTGCAAAGGACAGCAGCACTCCACTACGAAACAATACAGGCAAACCCTAACATTTGTCTGACCCAAGTATAACAAAGCCCAATCAAAATTGGGCTTGTCTCAGGTATTTTTTACCGCGATCAATTAACGCTTAACTGCGACTTTATCTTTTTGACGCTGGCGAACCAATTTTTCCACTTTGTCACGTGCACGTTGACGTTTCAAAGGCGATAGATAGTCGACGAATAACTTACCATTTAAGTGATCCATTTCATGTTGGATACAAACTGCGAGAAGTCCGTCCGCTTCCACTTCAAATGATTGACCTTCAAGGTTAATTGCCTGAATTTTTACACGTGACGGGCGCTCAACTTTATCGTATATTTGAGGCACTGATAAACAGCCTTCTTCATAGGGCTGCGTCTCTTGCGTCAATGGCGTAATTTTGGGGTTAATAAACACCATGGGTTGATCTTTTTCTTCAGATAAATCCATGACTATCAGCTGAATATGGTGATCTACCTGTGTTGCTGCCAGGCCAATTCCCGGTGCTTCATACATAGTTTCAAACATGTCGGCTGCTAACTGACGAATTTCATCAGTAACTTCTTCGACTGGTTTTGCAATGGTACGAAGACGGGGATCGGGGAAACTTAAAATAGGTAATAAGGCCATACGACGTCCTCACTTATGCCATTGATCAAAAAACAAAATGAAGGAATGCTTCATCAAAAAATTGTGTGTAATATCGTTATTATAACGCAGTTACATACATAATTTTAGGAATTATGATAATGAAAAAGGTTTTGAAGGGCATGCCAACTTTTAGTGCCTTGGGGTTTAAAAAACAATTATTGGCACTTACAGTCTGTGTAAGTGTGGGGATGGGAATGGTCAGTGTTGCAGAAGCTGCCCCTGCTCGTAACATCAATCCACCATCATTGAAGGCAGGTGCGCCTCAAGTTTATGTGGTGAAAAAAGGCGATACGTTATGGGATATTTCCAAGCGTTTCTTAAAAAATCCTGTGCGCTGGCCTGAAATCTGGGCGAGCAATAAACACGTGAAAAATCCGCACTGGATTTTCCCAGGTGACCGCCTATTAATGTGTACCTACAATGGCCGCCCAATCATCGGTAAAGATGAAGGTGATGGTTGTGAAGGCATTATTCGTCGCTATACTGGTGGCACTAAACTTCAACCACAAGTTCGTGTTGAGTCCCTCAACAGTGCGATTCCTGTTATTCCATTGGAATATATTAAGCAATGGCTTGAGCGCAGCATGATTGTTGCAGCTGATTCTGTGGAAGGCACACCTTACATTTTAGGTACAGCTGATCAACGTGTATTGGCAGCCAAAGGCCAAACAGTTTATGCACGCGGCCAAGGTATGCAAGTTGGTCAACGTTATGCTGTTTACCGTGAAGGCGAACCGTACATCTTTACCGATGCAAATGGCAAAAAATACAACGCAGGTTTAGAACTGACTCAAGTCGCTTCAGGTGTTGCCGTTCGTGGTGAAAATGACATTACCACTTTAGAACTAACCGATACTTATAATGCCGAAGTTCGTCGTGGCGATCGTGTTCTTCCTGAATATGACCCAATGCTGCCAACGCTGTTCTATCCAACCAATGCTGAAAATGTCACTGCTGGCGGAAGTGTAGTTCGTGTTATGGGCTCGATTGGTACTGCAGCAGTTCACAGTGTGGTGACGATTGACCGTGGTAGCTTACAAGGCGTTCAATCTGGTCAAGTCTTTAGCGTGAACCAAAAAGGTGAAATCGTGACTGATCCGAAAACCAAAGAACGTGTTCAACTTCCAGGACAACGTATTGGCAACATCATGGTATTCAAAACGTTTGATAACTTAAGCTATGCTTATGTACTTGAGAACGAATTACCAATCAAAGTGGGTGCAACGATTCAGCCACCACTGATGGATGACTAAGGCCAAATCCATAAAAATGAGGCTGTATTCAGCCTCATTTTTTTATTATCCAACAACGATATCACTAATAATTTTAACCCATAAAAAGAAGACATGTTCAAAGGTCTCATTATGCTCAACTCATTGACTGACTTGCATTTAGATTACATTCGCCTGTGGTTTGTGGTGCAACACTCACTTCGTAGTTTCTATAAAATTCAGCAGCACTATCCTGCTCTACACCACGCCCTTAAGCCTAATCAAATCACCACATGGCAAAAATTAGGACTGCATAAAAATCATTTAAAGCGCTTTGAGGAATTTCACAGCCCAAGTGGACAGCTTAACTTTGAAAAATGTCTCAAGGATATTGAACAATACAGTGACTTTGTACTGATTCCTGAAGACCTAAACTATCCACAACAGCTTTTACCTTATAGCGACAAGCCGCCGATTCTATTTGGGCAAGGTAATGCCCAAGCCTTGATGCAACCCCAAATTGCGATTGTTGGTAGCCGCAAACCCAGTCCCCAAGGTCGACAAATTGCCTATGATTTTGCTTATTATCTGAGTGAGCAAGGGTTCTATATCAATAGCGGTTTAGCCCAAGGAATTGATGAAGCGGCACATCGCGCTGCCATACAACACCACAGAACCATTGCCGTGATGGGTACAGGTTTAGATCAAACTTATCCGACCGCACATCAGAGTTTAAGACAAGAAATCATCCAACATGGGGGAACCGTAATCAGTGAGTTTCTTCCACACACTCCACCCCTGCAACACCATTTTCCACATCGAAATCGTATCGTCAGTGGGCTCAGCCTTGGTGTCATCGTGGCGGAGGCGGCATTAAAAAGTGGCTCACTGATCACAGCTCAACGCGCTGCCGAACAAGGCAAATCTATTTTTGCCATTCCAGGCCATATTTATAGTGAGTCGCATCAAGGTTGCCATCAACTCATACGCGAAGGTGCAATTTTGATTGATCATCCACAACAGGTTATTGAAGACTTGGCACTAGCCACACAGTGGCAATCACAGGCTGCCGAGACCTTAACAAACACCGAAATAGCGACACCCGAAACAGCAATACCGGACACCCCGCCACCCGAACCTATCCCAGAACATTTAATTGCGCTGTATCAGCAGCTCGATTGGGTCGGCCAAAGCCTTGATCAATTGTCCATTCAACTCAAAATTGATACCGCGACATTGACCAGTCAACTGATGGAATTAGAGTTAATGGGCTATGCCACACAACAAGCCGGACACTACCTACGTTGTCGAATGGGTAAATTAGGTTCACAATAGTCCTTTGTCGAATCAGATAAGGTCTATAGAAATGATTACCACCTCTGTTGCAGAAGCAGCTTCCTGTCTTAAAAAAGGTCAGGTTCTCGCATATCCTACAGAGGCTGTTTGGGGATTGGGCTGTGATCCCTACAATGAGCAAGCCTTTCTCGAAATTTTGCGCTTAAAACAACGTCCCATTGAAAAAGGTGTGATTTTATTGGCGGCCAATGTCGCTCAAGTTGAACACCTGCTCCAAGGCTTAACAGAAGATATGCGTCAGCAGGTCATTGCGACATGGACCAACCGTAAACCCAATGAACGTGCAACTACATGGTTATTACCGGCTGGCGACCATATTCCAACATGGATTAAAGGCAATCATCCAAAAGTCGCAGTCCGTGTGACTACCCACTCTTTATGTGTGGCTTTATGCCAAGCTTTTAATGGCTTTATTGTGTCTACTAGTGCCAATCCTGCGGGATTAACCCCTGCACGTTCCTTACAAGAAGCCAATCAGTATTTTGCCAATGAACTAAATTACTTAAATGGTGATCTCGGCCTAAGCCAAGAACCAAGCAAAATTATTGATGCTGAAACAGGTGACATCATCCGTGCATAAGCTCGGATGCCTGTCTACACCTGCCTTTCGGGAAAATATAGAAAAAAAAAGCTCAGCCATATAGGGATGGCTGAGCATAAAAAAGGATGTGTATAAAATCACATCCAGAGGGTCTTGCAATCTCTGGGTAAATATCAAGTAATTATTAAGAATTACTTCATCATTTACGATGAAAGTATTATGTAATATTTTTTTAAATTTAACAAATATATTTTTTATATAAATAAAACTACTGATAAGTACTTTATTTCTGATTTTATAACCACTTAGTCAAAATATGTATCTATTTTTGATTGATTTTTAAGACGAGAATTTGTTTTTTTAATTCAGTTTTACACTCAAAAATCCATTTTCAAAAGATTTGCTCTATAAAAAATAAGTTTGTTTGCCTATTTTTTAATCAATAATTCTCATAAATTTTCAACTTTTTACTAGATTTACTTACGCTGCGCCAAGATCACCCCAGTAATCGCCATCACTGTGCCGACGGTATGATAAAACATCCACTGCTCAGCCAACCAGAAATAGGCAATAATCGCGGTAAATACCGGCATCAAATTCATAAAAATACTGGTGCGATTCGGCCCGAGATGTTGCACAGCCAACATCCATACCAACGGTGCAATCAATGATGGAAAAATTGCCGCATAAAATACACTTGGCGCATTCGCAGGATTAATCGCGTCAATGCCTAAATACAACACGAATGGCAAGTGATATAAAACGGCAAAGAAAATTTGTACATATAAGCTCAACAGTAGCGGAAGTTTCAATTGCCATTTTTTTAAAAACACCCCATAAAAGGCATAAAAGAACACTGCGAAGATCATGAGGATATCGCCGAAATGTCCGCCCATATTCAGTAATTGACTGAAATCGCCTTGTGCAATGACAAACAATAGCCCTGTAAATGAAATCGCACAGCCTAAGATGGCATAGCGGTTGGGCACATCTTTAATTAAGAAAAATGCAACGGCAATCGTAAAAACAGGGATAAAAGCATTGATGATGCCCATATTGGTCGCCGTCGTATAATGCGCAGCGGTATAGCCCAAGCCTTGATATAACACCATGCCAAACGCACTCAGCACAGCCAATTGCTGCCAATGCTGCTTGATAAGCTGTCTTTGCTGCCAAACGGTTTTCAGCATAAAGGGGGTCAGGATCAAAAATGCAATAAACCATCGATAAAAACTGATACTGACCGGTGAAATATAATCAGTTACATAGCGGGTGACGGTAATATTTAACGACCATATAAATACTGCGATCAGAGGCAAACAAATTGCAAATTTCGCCCAACGCGCTTGAAGCAACATGTCTGACTCCTCAATATATCGTGCAAAGATTGGTCTAGGTATTTTGAGTGATGTCTGTTTTAATTGAAATACATGATTTCAGACATTTATATTGTAGTTCAGACATCGACACTTAGGCATATATGACAACACCACCGATTGAACAACAGATCGAGCTTTTTGAAGCACACTACACCACATTAGATGCTGTCTATCCGCACAGTTGTCTTTGGGGTGATTTTAATTTTTGTCTCGATGGTATTTTCGAATATGAAATACAAGGGCAACATCATCTCTCACCTGCCAGTTATGGGGTGTGGATTCCCCCACAGACAGAACATTGCTCAGTCGCGATTGATGAACAACCCATTCATTATGTGGTAATCCGACTGGCACCTGATCTCTGCATAGATTTTCCCAAGCAGACGGAAGTATTTAGCATCCAGCCTTTCTTTCGTTTGTTGGTGCAAGAAATTTTGACCTTTCCTACAGAGCAACATACCACACCACCCTATCGACACCTGCTACAGGTCTTATTCGACCAGTTAAAAACAGCGCGCAAACATCAACATTATTTACCGCAAAGCCATGATGCAGTGTTAAAGCCGATCTTGGCGCAGCTCGCAGATGTAGAACATTTTAGCTTGAGCCTACAGCGATGCTTATCGAATGTCGGTTTGAGTGAGCGTCAGTTATTGCGGCTGAGTCAGAACGAACTGCAAATGAGCCTTTCTGAATGGCGAAACCGTGCAAAAATTATTTATGCCATTCAACAACTCCGCGCTGGTCAGTCTATTAAAGCTCTCAGCTATGAATTAGGGTATCAACACAGCTCAAGCTTTATTGAGTTTTTTAAACGCTATACAGGAAAAACCCCAAACCAACACCGCGCCACTAGTTAAACGTCAAGCACTCAAGCAAGCATCAGCTCGAATTCTGCAAACTACTACAAAAATTATGCGAAAAGCCTATCGATAAAAGCTTGCTGTTCACCAGATTTCCCTTTAAAACAAGGATGAAAGGCACAACTTCAATTAGGAACGAATATGTCAGCTTCAGTTTACGATATCCCAGTAAAAACGATCCAAGGTGATGACACCACACTCAATCAATACCAAGGCAAGGTTTTATTATTGGTCAATGTAGCCTCTAAATGTGGGCTAACACCGCAATATGAAGGCCTAGAAAAACTTTATACAGAGAAGAAATCACAAGGTTTTGAAGTCTTAGGTTTTCCTGCCAATAACTTTTTAGAACAAGAACCTGGTTCTGAAGCTGAAATTCAAGAATTTTGCTCGATCAACTACAAGGTTGATTTCCCACTTTTTGCAAAAATTTCTGTGGCAGGCGCGGATAAACACCCACTTTATCAAACCTTAACCCAAGCCATTCCTGAACGCATTGGTGAAGGCCCATGGTGGGATGATTTAGTTGAATACGGTTTAACACCAAATCCAAAGCCTGAAGTGCTCTGGAACTTTGAAAAATTCCTCGTGAATAAACAAGGCGAAGTTGTGGCTCGATTTGCACCTGACATCAAGGCAGATGACGCACGTATTGTCGATGCCATTAACGCTGAATTAGCCAAATAATTCGACAATATCTCAATATCTCAATATCTCAGTTAAGATTGTTGTGATTTTAACTGAGATTGATCATTTTAAATTATCACAATAATAGCTATTAATTATCATATTATGACAATTTAAATAATTTATTCATTATTTTAATATTTTACATACACATTGTTCAAAGTTTCCCTGTAAATACTCATTATGATGAGTCTTATCAATTCATATCCAGCAGTAAACAGGTGAACTTATGAATACATTAATGAAAGCTATCGTTTTATGTATTTTTTGACAGCACGTGTATCTGCGCTAACAATAGATGCACGGCAAAATCCTCAAAAGACGAAAACCCAACAGCACACTAAACAATACACACGGGTAAAAAACCAAAGCCAGAACAAGAAGAAAGCTGTAAATCCTTCACATGATTGGCGTTCTGGACAAAAAGTACCTTCTGAATACCGTTGTCATCGCTACAAAGGTGACCACAACAAATATAAAAAAATGTCTAAATCAGGCAAAAACCAACAATGGATTAAAGTGAATGGCGACTACATTTTAATGAATGCCGTCAGCCACGCCATGATCAAAATCATTGCAGGTTAAACCCATCAAAACATCAAAAGAGGGCAAATGCCCTCTTTTTTGTTCGAGCGATTATTTTGTTATTGCTTTGCAACAATCTATTTTTTATCCACATTCTGCCCCTATATTCAAAGCATAGACTTAACACATAGTGATGATTGAATGAAAAAGCTTGTGCAGAATGCCCTTCTCCCTTTTGCCATTTTTAGTGGTGTTTTGGTGCTGATTGGCTGTGAACCTGCCACAGCACCGCAACAGGAACAAGAAATCGCAGCAGAAAATGATCGCCCTGCAACAACATCAACAAACGAAGATCAATCTGCGACACAAAGTCAGGCGACAGATCAAAGCCAATTAAAAAGCGGCAATATGTTTTATATCGTTCGCGATGTTGCGGATATGCAACTTAAAGCCGGCAATTATGTTGAACAACTCAAACAAACGCAGGTCGATTTAGAAGCCGCAGTCAGCAACCAAGATCATCTCCAATTGCAAAAAGCGGCAACCCAGCTGCAACAGCAGCTCAAAGGTTTCAATCAAGCTTTGAATGATTTAAATCTAAAAAGCACTGAGATTAATGATATTCGCAGCAATCTACAGGCAGCGAATCAGCAAGTATTGACCTCACCTTTTCTCAATGGACAAGTCGATTTAAGCAAAGTTGATTTTCAGAAAATCCAAAATCAAATGGGAAATATTCAAGCGGAAATGCTGAAATTGGCAGGTATGTTGATCCAAGACCAAGCAGCTAAAAGCTCATCTAATGCAACCACTAAAACTGAATAAGTAGCGAAATTTAGTATTTCCATTGCATTCCACCTGTTGTAAATCAAAAAAGCGTTAGACCTTGAGCTAACGCTTTTTTCTTACAGTTCCGCTATAGAACACGACTGTTTTTCCTTTTAGATTAATGCTTAATAATAAAGCCAATGATGGAACAGTTATGTCAAACGCTGTGATTTATAACATTACACCCATTACCTTTCGTTTAGATTTAAAAGATCCTTTCTTATTTACTGCTCATCATATTGATCATTTTCCTGCTGCAAATGCAGACATGGGGCCAAAAACAGCCGCAGAGAAAGATGAATTCAATATGTACTATGGCGATGTGGTTCCAGGTTTCCCAGAGCATCCACACACTGGCTTTGAAACCATTACCTTGGTTGAACAAGGCTATGTCGATCACTTTGACTCATTAGGCAATGGCGGACGCTATGCTGCGGGTGATGTGCAATGGCTGTCTACAGGCAATGGCGTTGAACACTGTGAAATGTTCCCCCTACTGCATGAAGATAAAGCCAATCCTTTTGAACTTTTCCAAATTTGGTTTAATTCATCAGCTGAACAGAAAACCCATGATGCTGACTATAAAATGTTTTGGCGTGAAGAGATTCCTCACGTCTTTGAAACGGATAATGAAGGAAAAAAATCGGATATTCGCGTGATTTCAGGGCAGTTCAAATCCACTGATGCTATTTCCCGACCGCCACACTCATGGGCGGCTGCCGCAAAAAATAAGGTCAACATTTATTTAATCACCATGCAAGCAGGTGCAGAGTTGGTGATTCCCGCAACAACAAGTAGCTCCAACCGTTTTGCTTATTTCTATCAAGGCAATACATTAGAAATAGAAGGTCAAACCATTCAGATGAAGCATTTGGTTGAACTCCAATCAGATGCCGACGTCCATCTCAAAGCAGGTGGATTAGAAGCACGTATTCTGTGGTTAGAAGGTGAACCAATTAATGAACCCGTGGCGATGCGCGGTCCATTTGTGCTCAATACCACGGAAGAACTCGATGCGGCTTTTAAACGCTATCGTGAAACCCATTTTGGAGATTGGCCTTGGCCAACACCCGCACCGGTCTTCAAACGTGATCAGGCTCGATTTGCCAGTTATGAAGGCGGTAAACGTGTAGAGCACCCAGAGCAGGAAAACTCACAAGCATCTTAAAGTTCAATTAGTTGGATTGAGCAAATTCAAAAGTATTACAGTTTTTATCTTGTCCAAGTGCGCGCTGAACATCTTGTTTAAAACGTGCTTGGGCAAAGCTATATTGCTTCGGTAAAAATAAGGTAATACGTGTCGTCTGCGGATCTAAACTTTCGACCAACATTTTATGCAAATACGCCCCATGCTCAGTTCGTGCCATCAATGTCCCCTGCTCCAAATGCTCTTCTAAACGATTATCGGTATAGACGTAGCGATTGTTCGCGGTAAACGCAACACAGTGATTATAGGCTTGTCGCAGATTTCGAAAGGCGGTCATATATGGGATTTTAAGCTCCGTACTGATGCCATTATCAACCGATTCAGCGACAAGTGCAGCTTCAGTGGGAAGATTGGGTGTCGTGACGTATTGGCTTTGACATGCAACGAGCAAACTATAACAAAGACACAGCGATAAACTGTTGAAAAATTTGTGCATACGGACCTTTGCAACTTGTTCTTATTTATTTTGCAGAGATTGTAGCAAAACTGGGTTGCTGATTTAATACTCTACTATTCATTCCGTGCTTTCATTGCAAATGCTATGCAGCTGATTATTTTTACAGGCGTTCAAGCCTCTGGCAAATCCACCTTTTACATGTTGAATTTATATCATAGCCATTTACGTATTAATTTGGATATGTTGAAAACCCGACATCGGGAAAATATGATCTTTGAAGCAGGTTTGGCATCCAAAACCAAAATGGTGATTGACAATACCAACCCAGATCAGGAAGCTCGTGCTCGCTATATAAAACGCGCAGTAGATGCAGGGTTTGAAGTCATTGCTTACTATTTTGAAACCGATTTGGACAGTACCTTAAAGCGCAACAGTTTACGTGAAGGCAAAGCTCATATTCCAGAAGTTGGCGTGCATGCGACCTATCGAAAGCTTCAAGTTCCGTCACGGGATGAAGGCTTTGATCAAATTTTTAAAATTAAAATTATCAGTCACGGCGAATTTTCAATTTTACCCATGTATGAATAACGAGCATTAACCTGCTTTTTGGCTATCTTGCCATTTTTTAAAAGCCGATTGCATGGCCTGACGCTCATATGGTTTCACTAAACGACTTTCTAATGAAGCAAAATCACCTTTATAGGCAGCAGCGACCATCGATTTTGCCAGTTCTTGAATACTCACGCGCCCACGGTGTTCATATTGCTGGACTTCTTCATGGGTGAGTTCAACATCCCAACATGACACTACTGAACTGAGATCAACCGCAATGCTCAAATAATATTGATCAAAGTCTTGATAAAGTTCCCAAAAATGCGGCTCATAGGCGATAAGGTTCATGATGCAATGCTAGCTGATTGAATTTTATCACCATAAAGATTGTATTGAATAAAATATATTCAACTTTAGATTGATCAATTTCAACTAATTTAGGGATAAAAAACTACCCTTTCGAGTAGCTTCTTATCTACATATGAACCTTTATTTCAATGCGATGGTGGCTTTGCTGCAATTACCGCTTGTGCAAATGCATATTCGCTAATGGCCTTTTTTCCTGTTTGCTCATCAACCAGTTTTAAATTTGCCCCACCTACAAATGCGCCCATTTTAATAAATTGCTGAACAAAATATTGTTTACCTGCCGCAGTTTCAATATCCAAATGGTTAGGTGAAAATTCTGATTCAGTCGAAATTGTATGTTTGTGATTACCAACTACTTCTTTATAAAAAAATACTCCACGAGAGGTTTCACCTAAACATTCCCCATCTACCCATACATCTTTCTTTAAGGCAGGGCCTTTCACAGAAGCTGAGCGATATACGTAAATACCTGCATTGACTTCTTGTGGGGAAATTAAATTATTCGACTAGTGCTGAAGCATTTTGATCTGCTTTAGGTACGGACGCACACCCAACAAATCCCAAAGATAATACTAATGTAAAAAAGATTTTATTAGACATCATTAATTCCATTGACATATTTTAAGCATATGAAAATTAAAAATTAATCAAATAGTCAAATTTATTTATTATTCAGGCATAAAAAAACCACCCTTTCGGGTGGCTCTTTCAATCTCAAACTGCGTCTTATTGAGCGCGGTTTTTGATTTTGCGGATGGTTTCCAACTGAGCAGCAGTTTCTGCAAGAGCAGCCAAAGCAGCAGCTGAGTCCAAGTCGCTCTTTTGATTTGCTAACAATTGTTCAGCTTGTTTACGAGCTTCAATAATTGCTGCTTCATCAAGGTTGTCAGCACGTACTGCAGTATCTGCAAGTACAGTAACAACGTGCGGTTGAACTTCAAGTACACCACCTGATACATAGATTAATTCTTCTGTACCATTTTCAAGCAGAACGCGGATTGCGCCCGGCTTGAGCAAAGTTACTAGTGGCGCATGGCCAGGCATAATACCTAACTCACCACCAGCACCTTTAGCAATTAGCATAGTTACAGCGCCAGAGTACAAAGACTCTTTAACACTTACAACGTCACATTGCATAGTCGCCATGAGAATCTCCTAAATTAGGGAACTAATTAAAGTTTCTCAGCTTTAGCAATAACTTCGTCAATACCACCAACCATGTAGAACGCTTGTTCTGGAATGTGGTCGTATTCACCAGCTAGAAGACCTTTAAAGCCACGAATTGTTTCTTTAAGCGGTACAAGTTTACCAGGAGCACCAGTAAACACTTCAGCTACGTGGAACGGTTGAGAGAAGAAACGTTGGATCTTACGTGCACGGTATACAGTAAGTTTGTCTTCTTCTGCCAATTCGTCCATACCAAGAATTGCGATAATGTCTTTCAATTCTTTGTAACGTTGAAGAACGTTTTGAACTGAACGAGCGATTTCGTAATGCTCAGTACCCACTACAAGTGGATCTAACTGACGTGAAGTAGAGTCAAGTGGATCGATCGCTGGGTAAATACCAGAAGATGCGATGTCACGGCTCAATACAACAGTCGCGTCCAAGTGAGCGAAGGTAGTCGCAGGCGATGGATCTGTTAAGTCATCGGCAGGTACGTATACCGCTTGGATTGACGTAATAGAACCAGACTTAGTAGACGTAATACGTTCTTGAAGAACACCCATCTCTTCTGCAAGAGTCGGTTGGTAACCTACTGCAGATGGCATACGACCTAGAAGTGCTGATACTTCAGTACCCGCTAGTGTATAACGATAGATGTTGTCAACGAACAATAGAACGTCACGGCCTTTACCGTTTTCGTCTTTTTCGTCACGGAAGTACTCAGCCATAGTCAAACCAGTCAACGCTACGCGTAAACGGTTACCCGGTGGCTCGTTCATCTGACCGTAAACCATCGCTACTTTGTCTAGAACGTTTGAGTCTTTCATTTCGTGATAGAAGTCATTACCTTCACGAGTACGTTCACCAACACCAGCAAACACAGATAAACCTGAGTGAGCTTTCGCGATGTTGTTGATCAACTCCATCATGTTTACAGTTTTACCAACACCGGCACCACCGAACAGACCAACTTTACCACCTTTAGCGAACGGGCAAAGTAAGTCAATGACTTTAATACCAGTTTCTAAAAGGTCAGTAGAAGCCGCTTGTTCTGCATAAGAAGGCGCTTGACGGTGAATTGGTAAACGAGCTTCAGTACCAACAGGACCAGCTTCGTCGATAGGGCGACCAAGAACGTCCATGATACGACCTAAACATGCAGTACCTACAGGTACAGAGATAGGCGCGCCAGTGTTAGTTACAGTAAGACCACGCTTAAGGCCTTCAGTAGAACCCATTGCAATAGTACGAACTACGCCATCACCAAGTTGCTGCTGAACTTCTAATGTAGTTTCAGTACCATCAACATGGAGAGCGTCATAGATCTTAGGAACGCTGTTACGTTCAAACTCGACGTCGATAACCGCGCCGATGATCTGAATGATACGACCGCTACTCATTGCTGTCTCCTCAATTCAAACTAATAATGTTAAACGGCAGCGGCACCACCAACGATCTCAGAGATTTCCTGAGTAATCGCGGCTTGACGCAGCTTGTTATAAATAAGTTGTAGGCTCTTGATCAATTCACCCGCGTTATCCGTTGCAGCTTTCATTGCAACCATACGAGCAGACTGTTCACATGCGATGTTTTCAATCACACCTTGATAAACCATAGACTCAATGTAACGAACCAATAAACCATTTAGAAGCTCTTCAGCTTCTGGTTCATAGATATAGTCCCAACCGTATTGACGATTTAGGCCTTCGCTTTCCTCAGCAGCTGCTAAAGGAACAAGCTGTTCGATTTTTTGGTTTTGAGTCATGGCGTTGACAAAGCCGTTTGACACTAGATAAATACGATCTAACTCGCCTTTATCAAACGCGTCTAACATCACCTGTACAGAACCAGTTAACTGTTCAAGACTCGGAGCATCACCTACGTTTGTAGTTGCACCAAGAACTTTACCGCCGTAGTTTTTAAAAAACGAAACCGCTTTTTGACCAATTAAAGCAAATTGAACTTCAATTGACTGCTCTTGTTGCTGTTGTACGTGTTTGACCACTTTTTTGAACAAGTTAATGTTCAAACCACCAGCAAGGCCGCGATCTGAAGAAACAATGATATAGCCAACGCGCTTTACAGGACGTTCAACCATATAACGGTGTTTGTATTCAGGGTTCGCTTGTACCAAATGAGCAATTACACGGTGCATATTTTCGGCATACGGACGGCCTTGAGCCATGCGCTCTTGCGCACGACGCATCTTAGAAGCTGCTACCATCTGCATCGCGCGAGTAATTTTCTGCGTGCTTTTGATACTAGCTACTTTGGCGCGAATTTCTTTTAAATTTGCCATACGCTTAACCTAGTATTCGAAAGCCCTTTCGAGCTTTCGAAGGTTGATCCGTGAACCAAACCAGAACCAGATTCAACATCGTTGAATCTTAGTAAGTTTGAGTCGCTTTAAAGCTTTCAATACCTGCTTTGATTGCTGCTTCGATTTCTTTATCGTAAGCACCAGTCTCGTCAATTTTTTGCATTAACGCAGCATGTTCTGAACGGAAGTAAGAGATCAACGCAGCATCAAATGCAACGATTTTCTTCACTTCTACGTCAGCCATATAGCCTTCGTTAGATGCATAAATTGAAACAGCTTGGTCAGCAATTGAGTATGGAGCATATTGTTTTTGCTTCATAAGCTCAGTTACACGTTGACCATGTTCAAGCTGTTTACGAGTTGCTTCGTCAAGGTCAGAAGCGAACTGAGCAAACGCAGCTAATTCACGGTATTGCGCAAGAGCGGTACGGATACCACCTGACAATTTTTTGATGATCTTAGTCTGAGCAGAACCACCAACACGTGATACAGAGATACCCGCGTTCACAGCAGGACGAATACCTGCGTTGAATAATGATGTTTCTAAGAAGATCTGACCGTCAGTAATCGAAATTACGTTTGTAGGTACGAATGCAGATACGTCACCGGCTTGAGTTTCAATAATCGGTAATGCAGTTAATGAACCAGTTTGGCCTTTAACTTCACCGTTAGTGAATTTCTCAACGTAGTCAGCAGATACACGTGAAGCACGTTCAAGTAAACGTGAGTGTAGATAGAATACGTCACCAGGATATGCTTCACGACCTGGTGGACGACGTAGAAGCAATGAAATTTGACGGTAAGCAACAGCTTGTTTAGACAAGTCATCATAAATGATAAGCGCGTCTTCACCGCGGTCACGGAAGTACTCACCCATTGTACAACCAGCATACGGAGCAAGATACTGCATCGCTGCAGGATCAGCTGCAGCAGCTGCTACAACAGTTGTGTACGCCATAGCGCCAGTTTCTTCTAGCTTGCGCACAACGTTAGCGATAGTCGATTGTTTTTGACCAATTGCTACGTATATACATTTAATGCCAGAGTTTTTCTGAGCGATGATCGCATCGATCGCCATAGCTGTTTTACCAGTTTGACGGTCACCGATGATCAACTCACGTTGACCACGACCAACAGGGATCATTGTATCTACTGATTTATAACCAGTTTGTACAGGTTGATCCACTGATTGACGCCAAATTACGCCTGGTGCTACTTTTTCAACAGCATCAGTAAGTTTTGCGTCAATAGGGCCTTTACCATCAATTGGGTTACCCAAAGCATCTACTACACGGCCTAAAAGTTCTGGACCAACCGGAACTTCTAATACACGACCTGTGCAACGAGCTTTTTGACCTTCTTGAAGGCTTAAGTAGTTACCTAAGACAACGGCACCCACTGAATCCTGTTCTAGGTTCAGTGCCATACCAAATAAGCCGCCGTCGAATTCGATCATTTCACCGTACATTGCATCAGCAAGGCCGTGAATGCGCACAATACCGTCGGAAACCATAACAATGGTCCCTTCGTTCTTAGCGGTCGCGCTGGTGTCCAGATCGCCGATACGCTGTTTAATGAGCGCACTGATCTCGGATGGATTCAGTTGTTGCATTGCGCTATACCTCAATCTTTTTAAAGTTCAGTCTTCAAGCTGTTAAGCAAGAAGACGAGTCCGCATTTTTTCAAGCTTGTTAAGCGCAGAATCATCTATCACTTGGTCGCCTGCACGAATAACTACACCCGCGATTAACGCTGGGTTAACTTCTACTGAAACATTTACGGCAGCTTCGAATTTTTTCTCTAATGCATGCGCAAGTAATTGTTCTTGTACAGAAGTCAATGGGAATGCAGATTCAATCACTACATCCACAGTATTGTTATTCTGTGATTTGAGCTGTTCGTATTCTTCTGAAATTTCAGGAAGAAGTGCCAGACGGTCATTATCAGCAAGCAATGTCAAAAAGTTTGACACTGCTGCAGTCTGGTCTTCACCTAAAACTTTTGCGAAAACACTTACCTGCTCAGCAGGAGTAAGCTCAGGGCGATTTAGATAAGCTGAAAATGCTTCGTCTTGCACCGCAGCACTGAGCAAGTTTAATGCATTTGACCAAGCGTCAGTTGCATTTTGCTCAGAAGCGTAAGCAAATGCTGCTTTAGCGTATGGGCGTGCCAACGTCAAGAGTTCAGCCATAATCCGCCTCTCTTAAAGTTTAGCAGCCAGCTGAGTCAGCATGGCATTGTGAGCTTCTGCGTCAACTTGCTGGTTCAGAATTTTTTCTGCGCCAGTAACTGCAAGAGCAGCAACTTGTTGACGTAATTCTTCGCGAGCAGCATTGATTTCAGTATCAACAGCTTCTTTAGCTTGTTGACGAATACGCTCACCTTCAGCCGCAGCTTGAGTACGCGCTTCTTCTACCAATTGCGCACCACGACGGTTCGCTTGTTCGATCAATTGAGCCGCTTGTGCTTTAGCCGCATCTAATTCAGCTTTCACTTGTGCTTGCGCATCCGCAAGGTCAGCTTTCGCTTTTTCAGCAGCGTTTAAGCCATCAGCGATTTTACGCTGACGCTCACTAATCGCATTGATTAGTGGTGGCCAAACAAATTTCATGCAGAATGCGACAAAAATCGCAAAAGCAATCGCTTGGCCAATCAATGTGAGGTTGATATTCATTGCTATTCCTCAATAGTTTAATTTAGGAATTAAGCTGATTAACCTACAAATGGATTAGCGAAGATGAAGAACAAGCCAATACCAACACCGATCATAGGCACAGCATCAAGAAGACCCGCGATTAAGAACATACGAGTTTGAAGTTGTGGAGCCAATTCTGGTTGACGAGCAACAGCTTCTAAGAAACGGCCGCCTAGAAGACCAAAACCAATCGCAGTACCTAAAGCACCAAAAGCGATCAAGATAGCAGATGCAATTGCAACTAGACCTAAAGTGAGTTCCATGATAATTCCTCAGAGGTTAGGTTTATACCAAATTAAGTTAAAAAATTGTGTGCCCAACCACCCTTTGACAGTTGAGCAATACCATTAATGCTTTTCGCTAGCCATACTCATATATACGATAGTCAACATCATGAAAATGAATGCTTGTAACGTAATAACAAGAATATGGAAGATCGCCCAAGGCACAGACAACGCCCACTGGATCCAGAACGGCAATAATGCGATCAAGATGAAGATCAACTCACCCGCATACATGTTACCGAACAGTCGTAGAGCCAATGAGATTGGACGTGCAATAAAAGTTACTAATTCAAGAATAATGTTTACTGGAATAAGTAATGCTTTTAAAACTGGGTTACTTGGGTTAAATGGGTTAAGTGCAAATTCTGCACCGAATCCGACAAGACCTTTCTCACGGATACTATAGAAAATAGTTAACGCAAATACTGACAATGCCATACCAAGGGTAATGTTAGGATCAGTAGATGGAACGATTTTGAAGTAAACGTGGTGAGGATCCATACCAAACACGTTAGCACCGATCAATTGAGCTGTATAAGGAATCCAGTCAACAGGGATCAAGTCCATCAAGTTCATGAGGAAAATCCACACGAAGATGGTCAACGCTAACGGCGCGATTAAGCGCGATTTGCCATGGAAAGTGTCACGGACACTTGAGTCAACGAACTCGATAATCATTTCGATTGCAGACTGGAACTTGGTCGGAACACCAGAGTTTGCAGCTTTCGCTACAACCCAGAACAACAAACAGAAAACAATACCAAGGCCGATAGACCAACCCATTGAATCCAAGTGAATAGCAGTGAACCCCATCTCTTGAGCTTCTTTAGCAGTCTCAGCTAACTTCCAAGTACCATCTGGCATTTTGCCATAGGTCATGTTAGTCAAGTGATGCTGAATGTACTCGGTCGAAGTAAGGGCATGTTCTTCAGCAGCCATAAATCACACCTGGTCAATGTCAAAACTAATAGAGAAAACGAATATCGCGTGCTGCCTGATATCTCGTTACTCTCCAAAAAACTTTTCAATTTTCTGTTGTGCTTATACTCGTTTTTTTAAGCGTGTTGCCCAAAAAGGAGCGACCCACGACATACTTTGTACGAGCATAAAACCACAAAACAATGCCACCGCTGACAACGGTTTGACATTGATCAAAATCAAAATGAATCCAACAATCACGATTGCAAACTTGCCTATTAAGCCACGATACATGTTTGACAGCACCTGTTTAGAGGCACGGGCACCAGCCGCACGAAACGACTGCCATGAAAAGTAGCTACTTGCTAGCCAGCATACCAACGCACCCAAAGCTGCACTATATGCTGTGATTGTGTCTTTAAGGACCCAACCAATCAGGGCTGAAACAGGAATCATTACTGCTTGTAAGATGACTAAAGCTTTCGCTAATCGTCGATCAATCATGCGACTAGTTCGACTCATTTTTGTTCACTCACAGCAATTCTGCTTGACAAGTTTAACTGATGATTATTTTTAATCGCAGGCATTATAGAGTTACACCCCTTAACTTGCAATCTTTTCCCGACCTTAGTCGTGTTTTTTTAAATTGGTAAACTGCTTTCAAACTAATCAATAGTTGTTTGTTTTTTACATTACTTTCGCGCATTTAGTGTGCACTTAAGGGTTTTATCAGCCATCATCTTCCATGCTGTTACAAAATCCCCTGCCCCACTCATGGTTTCGTCCACCGGTTGAAAGACAATGCCACCGAGCTTTTGATACTGATTTTGGCTGGCATGTGCTTCTGCAAGTAAGCATATTTTTGGCTGCACGCGGTGGTCTTTCAAGTATTTGATTTGTGCCAATGTCGGCGCGACATGTGGATCATCTGTCAACGCACCGGTAAATTTCAAATTCAGTGATCGCTCAAGATATTGATAGGCATCGTGGTAGGACCAGTAAGGCTGAGCACGGCTCGACACATCAGTTTTTTGTGCTGTGACCAAGAGTTTCTGCGCAAATGCACGCGCATTGGCCCAATATTTTTCACGATGTTCAGGAAACTGTTGTGAACGTAAAGCCGCAATAAAAAAGCCAATTCGAACCGCATTGTTAGGTTCAAGCCAGACATGAGTATCGATTGTGCCTTTTAATGCGTTGCCACGGACATCCCGTAATGGCAAAGCACTGATAATGCCTGAGTCTAAAATAGCGATACTTTTGCCACTTTCACCCAACATTTTTGCTAAAGGTGCTTCGTGTGCATGGCCTAACCATAAAACGAGATTGGCATCTTGCACGGTTTTACGGTGCGCAGGCGTCAAACTCACATCATGTCCAGATTGATGGTCAAGCAATAGTTTCGGCTGCTCTACACCCTTGAGTACATCCTTCGCGATTAGATAAATCGGTTGTGTAGAAACAACGAGGCCTTGCGCCCAGCTCATCACACTAAATAAAGCCAAACTACAAAAAAGAATTACACGGGACATGGGGAGAGAGCACCATAAAATGAATAGTGTTATAATATAACAAAATCGTAAAAAAACCTACGTCTGTTCGTAAGTCCTTACGCTTCATGTTAAGATTTAAAGTCTTTTTCTTTATACAGTTTCGTACTCGAGGTTGGCTATGAGCGCATGTTCACACGAACATCATAATGCTTTGCATGGTGTACACGATCATCATAATGTCGAACAGCGCCTTGCTGAAGCTGAAAGTCTCTGTAGTGCGACGGGTGC
This sequence comes from Acinetobacter sp. YH12140, assembly GCF_013418475.1. Taxonomy (NCBI): domain Bacteria; kingdom Pseudomonadati; phylum Pseudomonadota; class Gammaproteobacteria; order Moraxellales; family Moraxellaceae; genus Acinetobacter; species Acinetobacter sp. YH12140. The sequence goes on along the minus strand of NZ_VPBZ01000010.1, from coordinate 136,401 downwards.
TCGACTTACGCCCTTGCGTAAAGAAGTATTGGAACTGATCTTAAATGCAACGGGGCCAATGGGCGCTTATGACCTTTTGGCTAAAATCAAAAGTGAGTCTGACCGACCTGCAGCGCCGCCGACGGTGTACCGTACGCTGGATTTTCTGCTTGAAAAAGGTTTGATTCACCGTCTGACTTCGATTAATGCGTACATCCCGTGTTGCCATCCGCGCGAAGGACATCAAGCAGCATTTCTGATTTGCACAGACTGTAAAATAGTCAAAGAAGCATCTGCTCAAGGCTTGATGGCGCAACTCGATGAATTGTCTGCATCCGATGGCTTTACTGCACATCACAGTATTATTGAAATTTCAGGGATCTGTCAGCAGTGCCGCAGCAAACACTAAATATGAAGCCCATTGTGGCTTTAGAGCATGTTCATGTCCGAATCGATGAACGTGACATTTTAAAAAATGTAGATTTCGCCTTACACGAAAAAGAAATTGTCACATTGATTGGTCCCAATGGTGCAGGCAAATCCACGCTAATCAAAGTGTTGTTGGGTATTGTAAAACCTGTATCTGGCAAAGTGATCAGCACACAAAAATTAAAATTCTCATATGTGCCACAAAAATTTAATCCATCACACAGCTTACCGCTACGTGTGTGTGATTTATTGGCCCTAGAAAAATGTGATGCCAATATCAAGCAAGAAATTATTCGTGATACAGGCATTGCCAAGTTACAACAATCTAAAGTTCAGCAATTGTCGGGCGGCGAACGTCAACGTGTATTGATTGCACGGGCTTTATTGCGCCAACCGAATGTATTGGTTTTGGATGAACCCATGCAAGGTCTGGATATCCAGTCTGAAGCAGAACTGTATGACTACGTGCGTAGCTTGCCAGAAAAATATGGCTGTGCAGTTTTGATGGTTTCTCATGACTTACAGTGGGTCATGCAAGGAACACATCGTGTGGTTTGCCTGAACAAACATATTTGTTGCAGTGGCTTGCCTGAAAATGTGCAGCAACATCCTGAATATCAAGCGATCTTTGGAACAAATCGTGTGTTCTATCAACACCATCATGATCACTGTGCGCATGGCGATAGTGCAACGCCTTGCCAGCACGACTCTCGTCCCCATATTCACCCTGAACCGGAAGCATAATCCATGATGGAATGGCTACAACTCCTTTTGCCAGCATGGATCATGGGCACTTTGCTGGTGTTCCTGACTGCACCCCTCGGCTGTTTGATGCTATGGCGTCGCATGTCTTTTTTTGCGGATACCATGGCACATGGCACTTTACTCGGTGTCGCCATTGCCGGTGCAATGAGTCTACCGCTTTGGACAGGCGTTACATTGATTGCGCTCTTATTGGTTGCAATCTTATGGGTGTTACACGACCCTCGCTTGCCCAATGACGCCTTGCTCGCGCTATGTTCAGCAACACTCCTGTGCTCTGGCTTACTCTTCATACAATATTTGCCCAGCTTAAGACCTGAATTACTCAGCTATTTATTTGGTGATTTACTCACCATTTCTTGGTCAGATTTGCCTGTCTTTGCAGTGGTGATCATTGTGGCACTGACCGTGCTGTATAAAAGTTGGCAATCTCAAATTCAGATTGCCATTGACCCCGATATTGCGGTCAGTGAAGGTGTCAGTGCCAAATGGCAACGTCTGATTTTTATGTTATTACTGGCATTATTTACCGTATTGGCTTTACGTGCTGTCGGCTCATTGCTGATGGGTGCATTGTTAGTGATTCCTGCATTAACCGCTCGTTTATTGGCAAATTCCCCGAAACAAATGGTGCTGTGGTCTTTCATCATTGCCCAAGTCGGTGTGACCGTGGGGTTATGGTCAAGTGCTGGTTTAAACACCTCTACAGGACTGACTATTGTATTAACCATGGCGCTGCTCTTTGCCCTGATTTTTATTCTGCAAAAATTTAAGAAAGTGGCTTAAGTAACAACGTTCATTGTTCAATTCGCGACATATCAAAAAAAAAGCCATGCAGTTGCATGGCTTTTTTTGCACGTCAAATACAATGTTCAGAATCATCTCACTGGATTTATTGATGCACCAAACTCAATAAACTCGCAGCACAAGCAAATAATACCGCAAAGGTTCGATTCAAATATTTTTGTTGTTTAGGTGATTTTAATAACCGCAGCACTTTTGCAGCGAGACCGGTATACCCCGCCATGACAATCAGATCAATGCTAATCATTGTTGCAGCCATGATGACATATTGAATCCATTGGGGTTTGGATAAATCTAAAAACTGCGGCAAAACCGCCAACAAAAATACAATCGCTTTAGGGTTGCTCATATTGACCAAAAAGCCATGTAAAACTAATTTTAAACGTGATTTATTTGGTAAATCTTGTTGGATTTCAATTGACTGTGTTGGCGCTGTCCACTGTAAATAAGCCAAATACAATAAATAGACCACTCCAAACCATTTCACGATCAGAAAAGCCCATGGTGTCGTCGCAAATAAGACCCCTGCCCCAGCTGCAACAATGGCGATCTGAACCAAAAGTGCCAATTGCAGGCCGATTGCATTCCAATACCCATGCTTAAACCCATAATTCAAACCACTCGACATAGACGCAATTGCACCTGCACCTGGGGAAACACTAATTACCCAACATGCCAACATGTATGCAATCCAGATTTGATAGGACATCATTAGCTCAAGTTTGAAATGGGTCTGTATTATATGACATTTACTCTATTTTCATGACAATAATGCACGCTAAAAGGCCAAATGAAGGCTACACTCTCAGCGCTGCTTAAGGCACAATATACACAGCCACTCAGAAATTATAATTTTTAGGAGCCATGAATGTCTGCTCAATCTGTAATTTTGCCATTACCCTCAGATCATGCTCGTTTTATTGTTTTACGTTTAAAAGATTTAACGATTAGCGAATTAAAAGAACAACTTGAAGACTTATTTAGCACTCGTGATCGTCTAATTACCCAACATCCTAATGCACAGATTAAAACAGCTGTAGCTTTTGGACCTGAACTTTGGGCACAACTTTATATTCAATCTCCAGCAGGCTTTAAACAACTTGATCCAATTCAAGGTTCATTTAACATGCCTGTAGCCCCAGCAGATGTACTGATTCACATTGCAGCACAGCGTACAGATATTTGCTTTGCTTTAAGCCAAGCTTTCTTTGATGGCATTCAAGATAAAGTGGAGGTTTTAGATGAGCGTGTTTGCTTCCGCAATTTCGATGGCCGTGACTTAACTGGCTTTATTGATGGTACTGAAAACCCTCAATTTCCAGATGACCGTGCTGAAACAGCATTATTAGCAGAAGATGCGGGTATTTTTGCTGATGGTTCTTTTGTCTTTGCACAGCGTTATGCACACAATTTAGATAAGTGGAAAAAGCTCAAAGTTGATGCACAAGAGCATGTGATTGGGCGTACCAAACTTGAATCGATTGAGTTGAACGAAGACGAACAACCTGAAAACTCACATGTATCACGTACCGTTGTTGAAGATGGTGAGGGTGAAGAACTAGCAATTTTGCGTCATTCATTGCCTTATGGCGATGGCCGCGGTGACCAAGGTTTGTTTTTTATTGCTTATACCCATGACCTCAGCATTATCGACAGCATGCTAGTACGTATGTTTGGCACCAGTGGTGACGGCATTCATGACCGCTTACTTCACTTTGTCACTCCTATGGATGGCGCTTATTACTTTGCACCGAGTGAAGAGTTATTGGAAGAAGTGCTGGAAGGTTGAATAAATAAAGCCGACGAGAGTCGGCTTTTTTTTTCAAAGAATATTGTTTTAAATACAATTTTTCTTGACATATTCATCATTAAACTTTAGCACCCTATTATCTATATCAAATAAACTTAAACAGGCTGGATATTTATTTATTTTAATTATCTTACCTTCATTATAATAGACCTCATTTCCACATTTAACGAAACAGCTTTCCATCTTCCCAATTTCATAATTAACTGAAACTATTTTCCCACCTTTATAATCATAATTTTTATTAATTTGATAAAAATTATTATATGAAGTATTCCCATCAATAGGATTAATAAAAACAGCCTCATATTTAGCAATCAACATATTACTCTTAATGTCTTTTTTTTCATAAACTCTTACCAAATCTCCATCAAATTTCTCAATTGAAAAATAATCATGATGTATCGATTTAACAAATCTCTTACTACTTTCTTTTTTATAAAAATTATCAGGCAAAGCATAAACATTACCTAACACAATTAGATTTGTAAAAAACAATAGAAGCTTAATTTTCATTAATATGCTCTCTCAAAGACTTATATAAATCATTAACAATAATTTTTGAATTATTTACTAGTTTTTTTGCAATTTTTGGAGTTGTCATAAAACCAAATTCAACTAAAACTTTATATTTAGCATCATTTTTCCCACCATTCCCCAAAACGGTTAAATCTATTCTTTTTTCAACTTTACCTGTAACTTGAGAATAGTTTTTTGCAATTTTTTCAGCTAATTTTTTATCATTATCATCAAAATAACACATTACAGCATAATTACCTTTCAAATTCTCAATACCATCACAATGTAATGAAATAAAATAATCTGCTTTAGCGGAATTTGAAATTAATTTCCTGTAGGTCAATGGTGAGGTAGTTGTTATTTTAAAATTTTTACATGAAGAAATACTAGGTATATCTGTATAATCAATCGTTTCCTTTTTATCCCTTGTTAGATAGACAATATGACCATCATTTTCAAATAATTCTTTTAATTCTAAAGCTCTGTCATATACATATTCAAATTCTGTAGGACTGCGTGGATCTTTAACATCTATAAACTCGAAATATTCATCAGCTTTATTAATAACTTCATCTGATAAGTCTTTCCAAGAGTAATTTTGACCAACAATAAAATTTTTATTTCCGAAGCTTTTTTTCAACTTTAGCAATCTGATTTGTGTCCCTCCATTCGCTTTTACTTTTTGACTACCAACAATTCCATGCCCAGGATCAATTACAATTATTTTCTTATTTTTTTCTTTATTAGCAGTATGTGTTGCATTTTGATATGGCGTGACTGTTTTTCCTTCTTCTAAACAACATCTATCAATTAAATCTTTATTTGCAGAAATAGCTCCATCCTCAAGAAAATATTTAGTTTTTTCTGCAATCTCAGCTTTATATATTTTTCCATCACCATTTATATCTAAACCGCTATTTCCATTGTACTTATTAACTCTTAGGCTAGCGTGTTTATCATTTTTATCAGATAGTTTATTTTTATCATCCGCAAATACAACGTGTTCACGTACTCCACTTGAAGCTGGAAAAAGTACTTGCAAATAAAAATCTACAAATTCTAAATCTTTGTTTTCTAATTTTTTAAAATATTTTTCTACATATTCTAATTGCTGTACCTCGCTCATTTGAGCAAACTCTTTAACTCTTTTTAAATTTTGTAAATTTTTATCTTGAGAATTATAGTAATTTTTCACAATCTCTATAGTTACTTCTGTATTTAGCAATCCCTTAGCTGTATCAGGCATAAACTGGATTAAACCCGTAGCTCCTGAATTTTTTCTATTAGGAACATCAGCTTTAAATGTACCCCCTGATTCCCAAGCAAATACCGCCATTAAATTATTGGCCATTTTTAGTGGGTTTCTTGGCCATAATTTTTCACAAATTTCTACAACTTTCTTCCTAAATTCACATGTTACTTTCGCACCCCAAATAAGATCATAATCCCTACACATACATCGAATCTGTTGGTTATCGACTTTGATTTTAGGCTTCCCCGAATCCAACTCATGCTCTTGTTTTATTTCAATTTTATCTCTTGAAGGTGTCGAAGGTGTCGAAGGTGTCGAAGGTGTCGAAGGTGTCGAAGGTGTCGAAGGTGTCGAAGGTGTCGAAGGTGTCGAAGGTGTCGAAGGTGTCGAAGGTGTCGAAGGTGTCGAAGGTGTCGAAGGTGTATCATGGTTCAACTTTAAAATTTGACCAACATATATCTGATTTATATTAGCTATATTATTTAAATTTTTTAATTCACCTATTGATAGGCCTGTTTTAACAGCTATTCCACTTAAAGTATCCCCTCTTTTAACTTCATAAACATATGAATTTAATGAAATTTCATTATTTTTAGTGATAGATTTTTCATTTTTCTCACCAGTAGCCTTATAATTTGGATGAACTTGTATTTTTTGACCTTTATATATTTTATTTGCATCTTTAATTTTATTTAAACCACATAATAATGCAACAGTTGTATTATACTTTTTTGCTATATCAAATAATTTATCATTTTCTTTAACAGTATATGTAAATGGTTGTGATTTCCCTTCTTGTTTGTTACTTTCAATTTTTTTTAATTTTTTTATTAATACTTTTGGACTTCTGAAAATTTTCAAATCACCAACTTTATAAACACAATATAAGCCAACATATTTATATTCACCATTTGTCTTTTTTACAGAAACTCTTAATATATAACCTAAGTTTCTACTAATTATGACTGTCTTTCCATCCTTACCACTCATTCCAGCAGCAATTACTTTATTTTTTAAATCTTCAACCTTATATTCTAAATTAGATATAGGATTGAATAATAAGTCTAAAAATTGAAACTCTACATTGCCTTTCATAAAAATACTTTCCTGATTTTTTATATATCTTTTTCTTCTACATAGTCAAAATTTAAATCATCTTCACTAAGCCATTCAGGTGTTTCATAACCAACTAAAATATCAAATTCTTTTTGTTCATCTGAAAAATGATCTTGTGTTTGACCATCATCATCAAGATTTCCAGTTACATATGTATTTGTTTTACTATCTAAATATTGATATTCAATTTTTTGAAAATTTTCGCCAATAAATAAATTATATAAATCTAATTTATTACTATAGACACCATTACCAGGCAGCTTAGGCAATTGTGCATTTACAGTCGCTCCCCCCACAAAACTATGCTGCCCCGCCTTACTCTCAAACTTGCCGCCTGTTGTTGTAAATATTCCGCTGCCATTAATTTTCAGTTGTGAGCCCCCTGCGGTCAGCACGATTTCTTTAGGACTGGTAATTTCAATTTTATCTTCCGTTGAAATGAGCTTAATCACCTTTCGTGCAATTGCTTCAATAGCATCATCTTGGGCTTGTAATTCAACTTTCCCTTTTGCGGCATAAGCACTCAGGCCCTTTTGAGCCGCAAACAGACTGATTTTGTCTTGTGCATGACCGACAATATTCTTTTGAGCACTGAAATTAATCGAACCTTGCGCACTTTCTGCAATATCCTGCGAGGCTTGTAAAACAATATCTTCCGGTGTGGTGAGTGCAATACCATTAGGTGATGCAAGCAACATCAACGCTTGGCGGAATAATTTGCCTTGTTCTTGTTTTGCCGCTGTATTGGATTTTTCTAAACCTTGCGCATAGCCTTCCATAAAGCCTTGTACTTTTTCTAATGCTTTTATGGGTGTCATCGCTGGTGGCAAACCAAAACCACCATTATTCAACAAATCATCAGGGTTAAATTTGATGTCTTCGATCAATTTACCCACATCTTTTAATGCTTTTAATGGATCTTCTTTTAGGTTGCTTTTCAGACTTGCGATCCGCCCTTGAATCACATCTTTACCATTTTCTTCAATATGATCTATGACAGACTTTAAGTTATCAAAGGCATCTTCAGCATCATTAAAAAATGCTTTAAATTCTTTTACTGTACTTTTGACATCATGTGCGATTGAGCCCATTTCTTTGACAAAACTTTTGCAGTTTTTTAACGCTGCCAATGGGTCTCGACTTAAATCCTCCTTGAACAAATTTAAAGTCGCTTTGACACCTTCGGCAGTACTTTTGATTTCTAAAGAGTTTATTAACTTCGGCAAACGATTAATCACATTTAATGCATCGGTCTGCTGCTTTACGGCTAAATCGCTCAGCATATTCATGCTCTGATGCCCTTGATTTAAAAGAGACTGAGCTTCAGCAGCAGCAAGATGATCGGCAACGGCTTTATCCTGCGCATAGGTACTAATGAGTAAACCTTTACCTGCACGCATTGCCCCCCAAGCATCCGTACGCAGCTCAAAACCCTCACCACGACCATGACTACTGTCTTGTTCTTTAGGATGGCTGAGATTACCTAAATTCAGCTGTGTCGCTGCATGACTACTCTGTAATTGGGTACTGATCTGCCCCGTCGTGTCATCAAAGCGCAGTTGGTTAAAGCCTGCTCCTGCAACTTCTTGCGAGCGAATACCACTGAGTTTTTTGGTTTCAGGAAGCTGACCTTTGAGATCAAACATGGTCTGAGAGCGCTCAGCCTCATGTATACGCCCTACCACAAAGGGACGATCCACATCACCCTCAAAAAAGTCGATGACCACAATCTCGCCAATACGAGGATGGAAACGTGCCCCATAACCTTCACCTGCCCATGGGGTCAGTACATCAACCCAAGCCGAGTCACTGTCATTATCATTACTCCCTGCTCCGCCATCATGACTGTGGTCATCGCTACGGGTAAACGTAAACCGAACTTTGATACGCCCCCAAGCATCGACATAAATACTTTCACCTTCTGGACCGACCACTTTAGCCCGCTGTGGAAACGCAGGTGGCCGGTGTAATAAAGGATCATATTCAGGAACAATAGAAATTTGCCGACGGACCACATACAACTCATTGGCCTGCCGTTCATCCCCTAAAGATAGCCAACGGCTCGCCGCAAGTAACTTTTCTAATTGAACCAAAATATCTTTGGGTAAATTATTTTGGTTATAAAATGCTTTGCCCAATATGAGAAATTCACGATCTGTCGTTTGATGTTGATCGATTTCAGGATGATTTTCTAATTCAAACCAATACCCAACTTGTGCATCCCTTACGCTACTGCTGGCGGTAAAATATTTGGCTTGTAATTCCTGATATTGATTGAGTTGCCGATTCAACTGATCCAATTGCTGTGTATTTGAAGTGGTCGCCTGATCTGCACCTTTAAGGTCAGTTGTCCAAGCCGAACTTACGGTCCACGCCTGCTCTAAACTTAAGGTTTCATTATGCTGTTGCTCACTCTGTGCATGGGCACTTAAGAGCGGATTACTTTGGTCTTGTGCCAATTGTTGAGCTTGCCAACGCTGCGTTTGAATCGTGGTCGATTGTAAAAAGCGTTCTGCCACAAAACTGGTAATCGTGTCCAAACGTTCCGTGGCATGACTCCGATGAAAGCGAATTTTTTTCCGCTCTAAAGCACTATAAGACTGATTCGTATCAATTAAACGCAGCCGCTGTGCTTGCATCGGTGCAGCCGAAAATGCAACAAATAACTCCGCTTCATCAATTAACCAATTGATCCCTTCACTGCGCCAAAGGCGGGTTAAAAATGCATAATCACTTTCATTCGCCTGCATGGTGAATGGACGCACATCATAAGTACGTGCCAACCCCTCTAAGTTCAGACTTAAACTGGCAGCAAACAGCGCACTTTTTTTCTGCCATTCACTAAAAATAATCTCGGTCATCTCCCGTACCGATTTGTTCATAAAGACACGGCTATTACGACGCTTATGCCAGAGTGCTGTGGCGTCCTCAATCACCAGTTTATAAACGGTCAGTGCACCATCACTTTGACCTTGGCTAGCCCCAGTAATCACACCAGTCAGGCGACTGAGTTGTCCCAAATCTGTCACTTGATCGACAGCCACTCGGCCGCCTATAAACTGCTTTAAAGCCAGATGAGCATTGGTCGAGAGACAAATAATTTCCGCACGAAAGCCTTGATTAATACGGTGTTGACCTTCAATCCGTTGAATAAAAACTTCAGAATTTAGATGTTCATTTGAGAAATGAATGTGTAGCGCACGTTTCTGTACGCTAAAGCCAAAGTTTTCCACCATGGCGTGAATATTTTTAAGCATTGTTATTATGTATTTAATTTTTTTTAATGACGGCATTTTAGGAAATGTTTATTTTTTCGTCTACCCTATTTTGCAAATAATTTGTTGAATTCTTCTTTTTGGCTTTTACATCACTTTAGGATTCAAGTGAATAGGAATGTCAATAGTGGATCATTTTTACCGATCTAATTTTTCGCAGCCGCTGAGATGCTGCTACACTCAAAATGCAACCTATTAAAAATTTTAAGCTCCATGATCACAATTGAATCCAAACTGCCTGCACAAGGTGTGACTATTTTTAGCGTCATGAGCGCAATGGCGCAGCGTCTAAATGCACTGAATTTATCTCAAGGTTTTCCTGATTTTCCTGCACCTCCAGCGCTGTTAAATGCGCTAAGTGATGCGACGCAACAAGGTTTTAACCAATATGCACCCGGCGATGGACTGATACATTTGCGTGAACAATTGGTCCAACTGTTTGCCCATCGAGACCAATTAAATATTGACCCTCACACCGAAGTGACCATTACCCCGGGTGCAACCATTGGTATTTTTAGTGCCATTCAAGCCGTGGTTCATGCGGGTGACGAAGTGATTATTTTTGATCCGAGCTATGACAGTTATGCGCCCAGTGTAAAATTGGTTGGGGCTCATCCCATTCACATTGCCTTAGAGACGCCCCATTTTACTGTGGATTGGAATCGTGTTGCCGCTGCAATTAACCATAAAACCCGGATGATTATTGTCAATACACCGCATAATCCAACAGGTGCTATTTGGGATCGTGAGGACTGGCTCAACTTGATCGAACTGATTCGAGATAAAAATATTATTGTGCTGTCGGATGAGGTCTATGAGCATTTAATTTTTGATGGTCGTCAGCATCTATCTGCTTTGTCATTTCCTGAGCTGCGTGAACGTAGTTTTGTCGTGGGTTCATTTGGTAAAACTTTTCATGTCACAGGGTGGAAAACTGGTTATTGCATTGCAGCGCCAGCCTTGATGCAAGTGTTTCGCCAAATCTATCAATTTGCAAATTTCTGCGGTGTTACGCCCATACAAATGGCATTGGCTAACTTTATGGCAGAACATCCTGAGCACATTGCTGAATTGGCACATTTTTACCAAGCTAAACGTGACCGTTTCAATGCGGGCTTAAGCCACTCTAGATTTGAGTTGATTCCATCGGCAGGTACCTATTTCCAAAACCTTGATTACAGTGCCATACGCCCAGATTTAAGCGATGTGGAAATGTGTCAGTTGTTGGCAGAACAACATAAAATCGTGGCGATTCCTGTCTCAGTGTTCTATCAAAAACCGCCGGAAAATTTACGCTTATTACGTTTCTGTTTTGCCAAACAAGATGCCACCTTAGATCGAGCTGCAGAGATTCTCTCCGCAATTTAAAGCAGTATCTGCCCAAACGTTTTTTAAAAGAGACATGTAGAAATAATGAAGCCTTGGTTACTCAAAAACTAAGGCTTTTTTGAATGCAAACATGATAGTGTTATCAGTAACTTAAAATCATAAAAAAGCCGCGTCTAGGACCTGAGCATGTCAAAACAACAGTCCCTCGTTACTCAGCAAAATTTATGGAAAACGTTTTTAGTTTTTCTGGTGCCTTTGATCGCCACCAATATTTTGCAGAATTTATCTGGGACCATTAACACCGTTTTTGTCGGTCAGATGCTTGGGGTGCATGCCATTGCAGCGGTTGCGGTATTTTTCCCGATCTTGTTCTGTTTAATGGCTTTTGTGATTGGACTCTCGGCAGGCGCAACCGTGTTGGTAGGTCAAGCTTGGGGCACACAAAACCTTGAAAAAGTTCGTACTGTGGTGGGTTCCACCCTGTTTATGACCTTGATTGGTGGCAGCATTATTGCCTTTTTAGGGGTTATATTTGCCAAGCCCATTTTATTGGCCTTAGGCACAGCCCCAGACGTGATGCATTTATCTTTGCCTTATGTGCAATGGATGCTTGCCGGTAGCCCACTGCTCTTTATTTATATTATTTATACCTCGATTTTGCGTGGGGTCGGTGACAGTACAACACCGCTGATTGCATCGGGTATGACCATTGGTTCAGGGCTGATCATTACACCAATACTGATTGCAGGAAAATTTGGATTTCCAAGTTTAGGTATTATTGCCCCTGCCATTGCCAGTCATATCGGCTTTTTAATTGCTTTGGTATTTTTATATTTCTATTTAAAAAAGAAAGATCACCCGCTCAAACTCGACTTCGAGTTGATTCGTCATATTCGCCATCAACATGATCTCAGCAAAATTATCTTAAAACTAGGCATTCCTACGGGTATTCAGATGGTCACGACCTCTGTGGCCGGTCTCGTGATTGTCGGTTTAGTGAACCGCCATGGGGCTGATGCCACTGCTGCATATGGCGCGGTCAATCAGGTTTTGAACTATATCCAATTCCCCGCCTTGTCCATCGCGATTGCGGCTTCTATTTTTGCCGCGCAAGCCATCGGTTCGGGTCAATTTGAATTAATTAATCGCGTGAAACGTACGGCCATCGGGATGAATTTCATAATTACTGGTATCTTGGTGGCATTGGGCTATTTATTCTCTAAACATTTAATGGCGCTGTTTATTACAGATCCTGAAGTTGTGATTCTCGGTCAAGAATTGCTGTTCATTGTGCTTTGGTCGATTTTATTTTTTGGTGCCAGTGCTATTTTTGCTTCCATTATGCGGGCTAGCGGAACGGTGACCGTGCCGATGATTATTAATATTATGGCCATTATTTGCATTGAAGTGCCGTGTGCCTACCTATTCAGTGAATGGTGGGGCTTAAAAGGTATTTGGTATGCCTATGCTTTGGCTTTTGTCAGTCTTTGCATCATGCAGGGGCTGTACTATCAGTTTATCTGGAAGAAAAAAGCGATTCGTGTACTAATTTAGTCATCCAAAGAGATGTCCTTACCAACTAAACTGCCCTGTCGCATGAAGCAACTGCTTGGGATGAAGGGCATTCAGTTCAGTTAAGATCTGTTTCTTTAACTGCTGTAAGCGAGAGTCGCTTCGTTTACGGGGTGCATGAAATGGTAAGCTCAATATACGTTTTACCCGTCCCGGATTTTCTTGCATGACCACCACAGAGGTACTCAGCAGTAAGGCTTCTGCCACATCATGGGTCACCAAAATCACCGTCATTTTTCGGCTTTGCCAAATTCGCTGCAGTTCGTCTTGTAAATGTTGACGCATTAAGGCATCAAGACAGGCAAATGGTTCATCTAAAAGTAAAATTTCAGGTTGATTGACCAAACTTTTGGCAATCGCGACTTTGAGGTTCATCCCTGCGGAAAGCTGCGATGGATAAGCATCTTTAAATGCGGTCAAATCAAGCAGTTCAAGCTGATCTTGAATACGCTGATTTTCTTCTTCTTTGCTTAAAAACGTCTGATGTAATGCCATACGGATATTTTCTGTGACACTCAGCCATGAAAACAAGCGATGATCTTGGTACACAATACTGAGACCTTGTGCATTTTCGAGATGCTGTTGTCCACCAATCAAAATCTGTCCTTTGTGGTGTTTTTCTAAGCCCATCAGTAAGCGTAGTAAAGTGGATTTGCCACAGCCTGGATTGCCAATGACACTGACAAAGTCACCGCTATGGATATCAAGGTTAATATCTTCGAGTACCAGTACATGTTGATTCTGTTCAGTGCGGTAACTTTTATGTAATTGTTGAATGGAGATTCTACATTCAGGTTGCTCCGTCATTTTAAAAGTCCTCTTGTTGAAGCTTAAATGGGTCTTATGGAAGATTGAAGCAGAAGCCTTTCAATTCCATCTTCATCGTCACTTATGAAGAAGTGAGTCTTTAGACTATAAAGGACTTTTATGCACGGATTTATCTTGATTTTTCATTAGGTTATTCGATTGAATTTGATGATTTATCTATGTTTAATAAGTCTTTATTTTTCAAATAATTCCAAAAGAAATACAATCAATAGACTGTACTTCCTTCACCAAATCACAACAAAGCTCCATATATAAAAAAACCCGCTTTCGCGGGCATTGTGGGCGTGGGCATTACCAAGCCAATTTGTATTGTTCTAGCTCATGCGGTACCGTCTCTACATGCTCTTGGAAATCACGCAAAATATCATTTTTAATGGCTGCCAAACGATAATCTTCGCGTTTACGTGGTCGTGCCAAATCCACATCAACAATGCGTTTAATCCGTCCCGGATGCGGTTGCATCACCACCACACGATCACCTAAAAGCACCGCTTCTTCCACATCATGTGTGACTAAAATAGAAGTGATTTTTTCAGACTGCCAGATACGCTGTAACTCTTGTTGCAAGTTCGCACGCGTTAAAGCATCCAAAGCACCAAACGGCTCATCAAGCAATAAGATTTGTGGTCGGTTGACTAAGCTTCGTGCAATCGCTACACGTTGACTCATACCACCCGAAAGTTGACTTGGATAAGCATGTTTAAACTGGCTGAGTTGTACCAATTCAAGGTGATAATCAATCAGTTCTTGCTTTTCGGCTTTGCTTAAGCCTGATTTTTCCAGTGCCAATGCTACATTTTGTTCCACATTCAACCATGGAAATAAGCGGTGATCTTGGAACACAATCCCACGGTCTAAACTGGTGCCTTGAATCGGTTGACCATCAATTAAAATTTTGCCTTGAAAAGCTGCATCTAAACCTACCAGTAAGCGAAGCAGTGTCGATTTACCACAACCACTGTTGCCCACAATACTAATGAATTCGCCCGGCTGAATATTCAGATTAATCTGATCTAAAACTTGCAGCTCTGCGCCATCTTTCGGGAAGAATTTGTCGAGTTGCTGAATTTCGACATGTCCCTTAACATTTACCTGTTGATTCATTTTCTTTTCTCACATCTTGTTATTTCTGCACGGACTGACGCCAGCGTAGGTTATAGTTCTCAAAAAATTGTGCGGCTTTGGAAAATAACAATCCAACAATCGCAATAATCGCCATACCGTACAGCACCACTTCCATCTGGAACAGGTTCTGACCATCCATAATTGGATTGACCACACCCACGGCAGATACAAAGAAATATTCCGCACCGACTGTTGCTACCCATGAAAATACTAAAGCGATATTGAGTCCTGCAAAAATGCTCGGTGCTGCCGCTGGTAGGATCACTTTAAAAAAGGTGCGTATTGGACTCAGCTGAAAAATTTGTGCGACTTCTTTAATTTTTACAGGGACATTTTTCACACCATCATAGGTGTTAAAGAACACGGGATAGAACACCACCAAACCAATAAACATCACTTTAGATACTTCACCATGTCCAAACCACATGATCATGAGCGGAATCCAAGCAAAAACAGCGACATGCTTGATGGCATTTAAAGTCGGTGAGAACACGCGATCAAGCCAAATATTAAGCCCCAGCAACAACCCGAATGCTGCACCAATCAGACCACCTGCAATAAAACCTGCAGTATTACGAAGCAGACTGGCGATGATATTTTCAGTGACTTCACCCGCCTGCCAACTCTCTAAAAATGCTTGCCATACCGCTTGTGGTGCAGCCAATAACGCAGGATCGACCCATTGTTTGGCGGTCACTAATGTCCAAACTGCCAACAGCACCAAAGGAATGACCCAGCCACGATAATCGAATTTTTTCATATGATCTGCCCTACCTTGCCTGATCCCAACCGGAAAATTGTCTTTGTAAAATGCGAATGGCAAAGTCAAATGCAAATCCCACAAGACCAATCACCACGACTGTTGCCATGACCACATCGAGTTGGAAGATTTGACGCCCATAGACCATCACATAACCAATCCCTTCACTCGAAGCCAACAGTTCTACAGCAACCAATGCTCCCCATGAACTGGCCAGTGACAAACGTAAGCCACCAATAAAGCTCATAAATGCGCCCGGTAACACCACGTTTTTAAACTTCGACCAAGTCCCCAATTGATAGACCTCAGCCACTTCGGTCAATTGCTGAGGGATATTACGCACACCTTTAAAGACATTAATGGTCATTGGAACCAAAGCCGCTTTGGCAATCAGAATAATTTTTAAAGCTTCATCAATACCCACCAACAGCACCAAGAGTGGAATCCAGCCCACTACGGGCACCAGGTTAATCACTTTAAAGGTTGGCCAAATATAAGCCTCTGCAGTACGCGACAAGCCCATGGTCAATCCCAATGCCAACGCAATCAAAATCCCAGCACTAAAGCCATATCCAATACGGCTTAAGCTGACGCTCAGATTGCTCCAAAGCTCACCCGATTGATACAGATCTTTTAAGGCAACTCCGACCAACTCGGGTGCAGGGAGCAATAATGGATTGACCCAACTTTTTTCGACAGCCATATGCCAGACATACAGCAAAAAGGTTGGGAAGATCAGACCGATCCCCCAGATCAATATTTTTTGCTGTTTTAGCCATTGGAGCAAAACTTGTCGCTTTGAAATGGTCTTAGGGTGTTCAACTGCGTTGGGGGCATCAAGTTCGATTTCATGTAACATCACAATACCTCCTTTTAACGGTCAAAATTACTGACCGTTCGCATTCAGCGGTTTCCAGAAGTTTTGTAAGTTTTGGCTCTTTAATGCATTGTTGAGGTACTTCGGTTCAATCCATTGATCAACATCGATATTGCCACGAATTAATTTTAGCTCTTGGCCTGCTTTCAGTTTTTGTTTGATTAAATTGACGTTATACGCATCAAAAATTGGTGCACTATGACGTTTTAGATCAACACCTTCATTGGCACGAACAAAAACGTTATAAGACAATCCCGATTTCGACCATTGTTTAAATAAGGCTTCACGATTGGCTGAATTTGCTTCCCAAGCAGCTTGTTTGACTAAGACATTGACAACACGCTGTACAGTTTCTGGATATTTTTGCTCAAATTTTGAATTAACTAAAATATAACCTGAGCTTTGATATTGAGCAGGTTCTTTCTTCGAACTGTAGATCAGTTTCGCAATACCACGATCAATCACAGGGAAAATCGACTGGTTAGTAAACAGCGCATCTAAGTCACCACTTGCCAATGCTGAATAGCCCACTGGACCATCGACATTGACAAAGCGGAAATCTTTTTCGGTAAAACCATATTTTTTAATAATTTGGTTGAGTGCTAAATGCACACTGGTACCACGGAAGAAACCAATGCGCTTGCCTTTTAAATCTGCCCAGCTTTTTGCAGATGAACCGGGTGGCACGACCAAATAAGTATTGTCATGTGTCCCCCCGACCAAAATCAGTTTGGTATCTAAACGGCTGGCTTTGCCAATCAATGCAGGCAAATCACCCAACCATGTAATATCGACCAAACCATTGGCATAGGACTCATTAATGGCAGGACCTGCTCCTTTAAAGTTATTCCACTGAATTTTAATACCATCTTTTTGGAATTCTTTTTCGAGCAAACCTAAAGTTTGAGTCGTTGCATAATAACTACCATAGCCTACTGGACGATTTCCACTTCCAACCAAAGGAGAAGCCAAACGAATCACTGTCGGTTTTGCTTCAGCATATACCTGTACTGCGGGTAAAAGAGTTGCTGTAGAGAGAAGGCCAGCAAATACCACTTTTGACCATTTAAACATGGGAAGAATCCTCAAAAATCTTGTAAACATTAGAAGCCGTACTGAAACTGTGCGACCAATTCGTTGTAGCTCTTGTTAGTAATGTCGTTATTGACGTGGTTTAGGTTGATCTGAAACTTCGTGGTTTCAGCAAAAAAGGCGTTTAAACCCAAGGTATGGATATCAATGGTTTGATTGGCACGACTTGTATCGCGGTCAATCGAGTCATAGCGATAAAAGGTTTGATAAGACTTCGGCCACCAATCGTCATAACGTCCTTGATTACGGAAGCCTTTGACAAACTGCTCACCAAAGTTCCAGAATAAGGTGCCTGTATGTGACTCACTCTCACGCTTATAGGTCGGAGCAGCTGCACTGACATAAGTCTCATCTTCGCCTTGGACATATTCATAGGTGACACCAAAAGGATGGTGGTTATAGTAGATATCGAAACCTTTACGTAGGATATCGCCCTTACCGGCAAAGGCTGCATTGGCACCGCTTAAGTCAAATAGGTTGCTCTTACCTTGATACCAAGACACGCCAAAACTCAGCTCACGTAACCAAGAGTTATATTCCGCAGGTAAGGTATAGCGCAGACGGCCGATGAAGTTTTTGTCATCGTTATCATCAGATTTGTTTGCGCCATTGCCATTAACTAGACCAAAGGCATAACTAATCATTGGCGAACGGTAGTTATAGCCATAATCCACGGTTGGGAAGGCATCACCACGCACAATCAGACCGACTTCACGCAGTGCCAAACCATAGCCATAGCCTGGTAAGCTAAAGAGTGCATTGTTAATTGTTGGCTTCAAGTCTTCTGTGGCTTGGACTTCCTGACCAAATGGCAATAATTGCTGACCTAAGGTCACGCTTAAGCGTCCTTTATCCGCACTTAAGGTTGGTAACACTTGATAAGTCAATTGTGCATCAAGCAAGTTTAGATAACTGTTATTGGTTCCTGTTTGTGGTGAAGTACCAAAACGTAAGTTAAAGTCGAGGTTTTTGCCTTGCTCATAATCTTTATACAAATTACCAATGAAACCAATTTGCACCGCCCCTAAGTCAAAGGATGAATGACGATCATTGACTGCTGCACCGATATTATTGCCGACTGGCGCACTGCGCTGTGCTTCATCTATATAAGACGCTTTGGCTTGCACTACACCATTGATCAGCAACTGACGGGTAGATAACGCAGTTTTGGTTTCACGATCACGTTGTACTTGATATTTATAGTTTTCTAAATCGCTTTGCAGACCTTGTAACTCGGTACGGGTTACAAAGCTTTGATCATCTGCATTTTCACTTTCATCTAGGTTTTGTTCATCTGTCACAGCAGCCGTGTCTTGTTGTTGAAGTTGACTTAACTGTGTTTTCAGTTGTTTTAATGATTGTTCTAATTGGCTGACTTGCTGCTGTAATTGTGTGACATCTGTATTGGCATGCGTCAGTGCAATGCTTGCAGTGAGTAGGCTAAGTACAGCAGTTCCCTGTTTAAAATATCGCTTCATGGAATGTACACACCTACAGTTTCGCAAGTGACACATCGGTCGATTTGATTAATACGATGACTTGACTACCAATTTGCAAATCCAGCTCTTCTACAGAACGTGTGGTAATGACTGAAGTAAACACTCCAGATGCGGTCACCACATCTACTTCTGAAACAACATCTCCCTTTACAATTTCTTGAATTGTGCCTTTTAATTGATTACGTACATTAATAGATTGAATCGTCATTTTTAATTCCTCTTGTTTTGCTTGGATTAAATATGACCGATTTTTAATATACGCAAAAATAATATAAATAGATTTTAATATCTTATTTTATCAAATCTAAAAATATTATTTTAAATCCACTTAATCTGATAATTTAAGTACTCTTTGTTTTTAATAAAAATATTTTCATATTGCCAAATAAGGACATTATTCGCGACCAATTGCTTTATTTCTTTATTGATGGTTTGGCGTGATGCTGACAATAAATCTGCTAAGTCATGCTGGGAAATTTTTAAGCTAATTTCAGTGCCAAGAGGATGCTGAACACCGTATTGCAACGATAAATCATGCAAGACTTTACAGACTTTTTGATGTAAGTTCGCGACTTGTAAAAACTTAACCTGCTGGATGAGGTACTGCATTCTCAGACTTAAAATCTGTAATGCATCTTGCTTTAAGTCATTGTTATGCTGTATTTCTTCGGCAAAAATATGCTGTGGGATTTGTAAAACTTTAACTTGGTTAAATGCATAATAATCATAGTCGACCACTTGTGCATTGAGACAAGGCAATAAATTAATCAGATGCTTTTCTGAATAATAATTAAAGGCGTGAAAACGCCCCGATGGACTTAAATATCCAATTTGGATAATTCCATCAAGCAGAATATATAATGCCGATCGACAATTTTCTTTATTTAAAATTAAATCGCCTTTTTGATATTTTCGAACAATTGCATGTTTTAAAATATATTGAACTTTCTCATCAGAGACATTTTTAAATATATTTTTTAATATGTGATAATTCACATTATTAAAATCCTGAAATTTCATAAACTGATCCACCTAAATATTTAAAAATGTATATTAGATGGATCATGTTTTACTGACGAATCATTTATTCTTAATTCATTAGCACTTTATATGTATAGTTTTTAATCTAAATTAAAAACCTTATGAAACTTTTTCATAAACCTGGCCTTCGCTATAGCGCAAATTGCTAATATCTTGCTTTAACTCTTTACGAACCTGTTGGCTTGGACGACCATCAACACCAACTGGCACATCACCTTCTAAAGTCACACGACGTACCACACGGTGTTGATCACCATAGTCGTTAATTGCACGGTGCTGGGTTGCACGGTTGTCCCAAATCGCGATATCCCCCTCACTCCAGCGCCAGCTCACAATGTTTTCAAGTTTTTCAACATAGCTTTGGAACAAGTCAAATAAACGACGAGATTCAGTTGTGCTATAACCGACAAAGTTTTTAAAGAAGTGCCCCCAAGAGCAATGTTTTTTCACCTGTTTCAGGGTGTACACGGACCAATGGGTGCTCTGTTTCATATTCAGTTGAGTTAAAAAGGTTTTTATATTTCTCCAAAACCTCTTTCGGTACACTTGCTTTTGCTGCGTAATCAAAATTGTTGCTATGAATAGCACGTAGGCTGTCTGCAAGCGTTTTAAGTTCGTCTGGTAAGTCATTATATGCAGTTGTGGTATTTGCCCATACAGTGTTTCCACCGACTTTAGGGGCCACCACACTACGCAGTACAGACGCTTTTGGATACGCGTCAATAAAGCTGATATCTGTATGCCAACTGTCAGCACGTGCTCCGCGTGAATCGATTTCTAAAATATGTGCTGAACCGTCTTTAACTGGCACTGTTGGGTGATTCAATGGCGTACCTAAACGTGCTGCAAATCCTTCTTGAGCTGCGTCATCTAAGTGTTGCTGATTTTTAAAGAAAATAGCTTTATGTTGCAATAATGCTTGGTTAATATCATGTACCACTTCATCGCTTAAATCAGCTGAAAGTTTAACGCCTTGAATCTCTGCACCAATACGACCACCAATTGGGTTGACTTGGATGTGTTTGTATTCGAATGTCATGATGTATTCCTCAATCTATAATTATTTGTTAGACCATATGTCTGTGAAATCATCATGCCGATTCGACTTATCTAAATCTGTCAAATAATTGACACTCTTATGCACCATTTCCGATTTATAAAAAATTTTCGCTGCTTTAGAGCATAAAAAAAACCCACTGACGTGGGCTCTTTTCAATCGATTATAATTACTGCTTATTGACCAAATTTAGTCGCCATCGCTGTTAATTTTTGATAACCCGTCGGTAGCAAACGTTGAATTAAATCAATCGCTTTTGCATCATTACCAATCAATAAACGGCGCTTATCTTTTTGTACTGCTGCAATGATTTGACGAGCCGCTTCTTCAGGTGGACAACGCAAGAATTTATTAAACGACTGTGCCGATTTTTGTGGGTTCATGCCTAAACTTTTCAAGCTGTCATTCATTTTTGCGGCATTGGCAATATTGGTACGAATCCCTCCCGGATGTACACATAGCGCACTCACGCCACAGTTTTCAATATCCAATTCTTGGCGTAAAGATTCGGTAAAGCCACGTACTGCAAATTTAGTGGCATTATATGCCGACTGTGTTGGCTGTGCTGTTAAGCCAAACAAGCTGGAAATATTGATGATATGACCTTCACCACTTTGCTTGATATACGGTAAAAATTCTTTGGTGCCATAAACCACACCCCAGAAGTTAATATTGACAATCCACTCCAGCTCTTCATAGCTTGCGCCTTCAACGGTCGTGCCCAATGCCACTCCCGCATTGTTAAAAATCATATTCACCGAACCATGATCTTTAACGGTCTGTGCTGCCCATGCTTTCATTGCCGCAAGGTCTGACACATCGAGTTTTTGCGTGGTTACACGTACATTGCTGGCTTTAACCAATTCAACGGTTGCCGCTAGACCCTGTTCATTCACATCGCTTAAAGACAGATGACAGCCTTGTTTAGCCAAAAGCACTGCCAATTGCTGACCAATACCTGAACCTGCACCTGTAATGGCAGCCACTTTATTTTTGAAGTTTTTCATTGTGATTCCTTATTCCTTTATGCTGCCGCTTGGCTTTATCACAGCGTGATCTCATTTGCCAATGTGTGCAGTTCGTCAACTTAATATAGTTTTGACAATACATATTGTCAATGTCATCTTAGGACGTGCTAAGCTGTTGAAATCGCCAATGCTTAAACATAGGTTTAAACTGAAATTATTGCTAAAATAAGACAAAATTCTGCTTTAGTTCAGCGTATATTTTCATGACAGATGCAACAAATCACACAGAACAACAACAGGCAAAAAATGTGAAGGAACGTCAATTTAAAGGGCTTTCTCTCAGTGAACGTAAGCAAGCGCGACGTGAAAAACTGATTGAAGCCGGTATAGAAGCCTATGGTACACATGGCTTTTTTTCAGTGACTGTGAAAGATATTTGTTTGGAAGCCAAGCTGACCGAACGCTATTTTTACGAATCATTTAAGAAAAGTGAGCAACTGTTCCAGACCATCTTTTTAAAATTAATCGATGAACTGCAACAAAATGTGATGCAAGCCATCATGCAAGCATCTACCGATTCTAAAAAAATGATTGAAGCGGGTTTAACCGCCCTATTGTTAACTTTAAAAAATAATCCCCGTATGGCGCGCATCATTTACATCGATGCCATGTTGGTACAAGAGCTACATAACCAAGCCACAATTCATGAAACCATGATGCGCTTTGACCGTATGATTCATGCCTTTGTCATGCTCATGATGCCGAATATTGATCGTTCAGAACGCGAAATTTCAATGGTCGCAACAGGTCTCAATGGTTATGTCACCCAAATCGCGATTCGCTGGGTCATGAGTGGTTATAAACAGCCGATTGATGAAGTTTTATCGTCATGTAGCGTGGTCTTTTTGGCCTTGTTGGATGCTTTTTCTGAAAAACCCAGGAAATAAATTCTGAGCTCAACACTGATCTTTACAATTTTTTGAATGATTTTTTTGTGACAACAACATGATGCAAAGCCCATGTTGTTGAATATTTCAGGATTTAAATTGTCACAATTTCTTTCTAAACCCCAATGAAAGATCATTTTTGCAATGATACTGTCATAATTAATCTTTGTAATAAGCCTGTCATAAATATAAAACGGTCTACCGTTTACATAAAATAGGGTATTGCGCTGTGAAAGATGACTATATTTTAATCGTCGACGACGAACTCCCGATTCGGGAAATGATCCATACTTCACTGGATATGGCTGGTTTTCAATGTCAGCAAGCTGAAGATGCCAAACAAGCGCACCAAATGATTGTGGATCAGCGTCCTGCACTGATTTTATTAGATTGGATGATGCCTGGCGGCGTGAGTGGTGTAGACCTATGTCGTCGTTTAAAACGCGATGAAAATTTGTCAGAGATTCCAGTCATCATGCTCACTGCGCGCGGCGAAGAAGACCATAAAGTCCAAGGTCTAGACGCGGGCGCAGATGACTACATGACCAAACCATTTTCCACCCGTGAGTTGGTGTCACGCATTAAAGCGGTGCTACGTCGCTCAAATGCATTGGGGGGTGAAAAAACCATTGATGCCAATGGTTTAATCCTCGATCCAGTCAGCCAACGTGTCAGCTTTGGTAACACCATTTTAGATATGGGACCGACTGAATATCGTCTACTGGCCTTCTTCATGACTCATCCTGAACGTGCCTATACCCGTGCTCAATTATTAGATCAGGTTTGGGGTGGAAACGTGTATATTGAGGACCGTACCATTGACGTGCATATTCGTCGTTTGCGTAAAGTTCTTGAACCTTTCCAAGCCGATCGTTATGTCCAAACTGTTCGTGGTACAGGTTACCGTTTCTCTACCCGTGCAGACGCTGTGATGGGTTAGTCATTTTAGGTCTTTAATTTTCTATGTACGAACCGTATCCCGTCCCTGAACTTGCCAGTGAACATAAAAAATTCCGTTACAGCAGTTTATGGACTTTTGCCAAGCAGGATTTGAGACTTCTGGCATTTTTCCTACTCATTGCTGCACTCATCGGCTTTGGTATCGGGTACTTATGGATCTGCATCTTAATCGCCTTTGCAGTGTTCTTTGCATTGCAAATGCGTTCGCTGTACTTGGTCAACGAATGGATTTCAAATCGTCCCTATGATGTCCCGCCAAATTTAGACGGTATTTGGGGGGCTTTGCTCTTTAATGTATACCGTGCGCAGCGTCAAGAACGCATTGTACAAGCTGAAATGGTTGGTCTGATCGACCGCGCTCAATCTTCCTTGGTGGCACTTGCTGAAGCTGTGGTATTGATTGATGAATTACACCAAATCGAATGGTGGAACCCTGCCGCAGAAAAGCTTTTGGGGATTCAACAGCTCGATCAAGGGCGCAATATTTTAAGTATTTTAAGACAGCCTAGTTTTATCGAATACTTTACCAATATCGATTTAGCCCCCGATGGTTTAAAAATGAAATCATCGGTACTTGAAGACCATTATGTACAAGTCAAATTAACCCGTTTTGGTCGCGAAAGTCGTTTATTGGTGGCTTATGACGTCACGCGCATGCATAACCTTGAGCAAATGCGTAAAGACTTTGTCGATAATATTTCACATGAGCTACGCACACCACTTACGGTTTTAAGTGGCTATATCGAAACCTTTACCGATCAGGAAGATTTAAATCCACGCTGGAAACGCGCATTCGATCAAATGCAGTCTCAAACCCGCCGTATGAATGCTTTGGTTAATGACTTGTTATTATTATCTCGTCTGGAAAATGATAAAAAAGTTGCTAAAAATCAAATCATTGAAATGCCCAGCCTAATGAACCAACTATATGACGATGCACATGCTTACAATGTAGATTATGGACATACACTGAATCTCGAGATTGATAGTCACTGTGACCTGATCGGATCAGATATGGAATTGGCGAGTGCCTTTAGTAACCTCATCACCAATGCAATTAAATACACCCCCAAAGGCGGTACTGTGACCATTGGTTGGCATGATGATGGTACGCATGGTTATTTTACCGTTGAAGATACGGGTATCGGGATTGACCCGAAACACTTACCCCGTTTAACGGAACGGTTTTACCGTGTGGACAGCGCACGTAGTCGCCAAACGGGAGGAACAGGTTTAGGTCTTGCCATCGTGAAACACGTTTTGATGCAACATCAGGCACACCTTGAAATTGAGTCCAAAGAAAACCGTGGTTCGCTGTTTAAAGTCGTCTTCCCTAAAGAACGCTTGTATCATGTGAGCTAAGCAGAATCATCCTGCCGGTCTTGCTGTGCTTCCAACTGTTGTTCTTGTTGTTTGGCACGGCGATATGCAGGACGCTGTTGCATCCGTTGTAAGAAAGCCTGAATTTGTGGATATCGCCCTTGAGTTCTGGTCATGACGGCTTCTAATGGAAACGTCATCTGAATATCCGCAAAGCTAAACGGTCCCGCAAAATATTCATTTTCCGCTAAATGTTTTTCTAAAAACTCGATATGTTCTTTTAAGCGAGGTCGTACAAAACCTTTTTTGACCCCATCACAAATACGATTAGCGACGGGTTTGATGACCCAAGGTACATGGCGTGGCACATTGCTCATGACCAACTGCATCACCAACAACGGCATTAGAGAACCTTCGGCATAATGCATCCAAAAGCGATATTGTTGTTTTGAATGTTCCGCCTTGGCTGCAAAAAAATCATGCCGATCATACTTCTCTTGTAAATACTCCAAGATCGCTGCAGATTCTACCAAGACCAGTCCATCATCCTGCAATATGGGCGACTTCCCTAAAGGATGGATGGCTTTAAGCTCAGGGGGAGCAGACAAATTTGGCTGGCGCAGATAAAACTGAACCTGATAATCCAGTCCTAATTCCTGCATTGCCCATAAAATACGAAATGAACGAGATTTTTCTAGATGATGTAGCACCCGCATGGGTTCATCTCCTATATGAAGTCTAAAATTTTCTTATTTCTGGCATGCCATTATTATTTTGAAGTAGTTAAATCATAAAAAGTGTCAGATCACTGCTTGGATCTGTATCAAAACTAAATTTTGCACATTACAGTAGCGACCTGCATTTAAATTAAACTAGAGTGGTTTTAATGTCTACACTGCGCAATAAAGTTTTTGTCACTGGAGTTTTTTCACAAATGGACAAGATCTTTTGCTCTAATTCTGCATCCAAGGATGTTTGAAAATGCAGGCGTCGCTCAACCCATTCAGCACCTTCACGGTTCGCACAAAAGTCTGCCTCGACACTAAACTCCCCCAATTGGATTTGTTTATGTGCTGCATACATGCGCAAGGTAATCATGGTGCATGAAATTAAGGATGCGCACAGTAGGTCATACGGTGCTAAACCTAAGTCCCCACCGCCAAATGATTCGGGCTTATCGGTAATAAGTTGATGTTTTCCACTCTGAATTTCACCTGACCACGGTGCTTGTAAGGTGTTTACTGTTGCCGTTGCGACGATACCCATAATGACTCCCTCATGGTTATGCCGCACCATTTTCACCACAGGTACGGCTGTTCATTTTTATTTTTAAGTTAACGTGATGGACGCATTTTATCAGGGAAAGCCGGTGCTTCTAGTCGTGGACCATCATAGTCTGGAATAGAGCCAAAACGTTCGTCCTGATTAATCCACTGCTCACGGGCAATATTCAATTCTTCTTGTGTGCGCCCCACAAAATTCCACCACAGCAGAATCGGTGATTCAAAAGGTTCACCTCCTAATAATAAAACACGGCCACCTGCATGTAGGTCAATTTTGACTTGGGTTAAGCCCGGCTCAAGTACCACCATATTGTCTTCATTTAGCTCGTGACCATTGATACTGGCAGTCCCTTCGAGGGCCATAAAGCCATATTCAAATTTTGGATTGAGCGGCAGGACGGTACTTTGACTTTCCGAACTACGCAGATCGACACCCAATAATTCACTATGTACTTTTACCGGCGATTTAGTCTGTAAAAATTCACCCACCAAGACCGTCAATTCAATCCCGTCTTGTGTCACCACAGGCAACTCTGGGTAATGGTCAAACTGAGGCGCCATATTGATTTTGTCATCTGGCAATGCAATCCAAAGCTGCGCAGCATGCATTTGTGTTTCAGACTCTGGAGCAACCTCAGTATGCGAAATACCATAACCCGCTGTCATGAGATTGACTTGTTTGGGCTGAATTAACTGATGTGTGCCCAAACTGTCGGTATGCATCATGGTACCATCAATCATCCAGGTAAACGTTTGCAAACCAATATGTGGATGTGGACCGACATCTAAGCCATCACCTTGCGGAAAATGCACTGGACCGGCATGATCAAGGAAACACCATGCACCAATCATCCGTTTATGCCGACTTGGTAAAGCACGTTTAATCACTGTGCCTTGACCAATTTCAGCACGGCGCAGTGGAAATTCTTGAATGAACTGATTGACGTATTTTTCACAATCGTCGGAATGAGATATTTCTGTGTAATTGGTATTGGTCATATTCTTACCCTAAATTTGGCTAAGCCGAAGCAAGGACTACCGGCTAGAGCTATGCATTTTTTCCATTATATCTGCATTAACTCCATCTTCTTCAGCTGTCATTAATACGCTGAATCACAGAGATAGGACAATCGTTTTTTTGTTGCCTAATATGACATACAGCATAACAATTTTCGATGCTTATTTAGACAATATCCAATGCGAAATTACTTGTTCAAATCACGTGAAATGTAAATTTAAGTAACACAAATTAACACTCACTTTAGACCAAACAATACCAAATAATTCACAAATCATTGAAATAACGTGTTTAATTTTAAATAAAAATGATATAGATTATTTTAGTTACATAAACTTACATACAAACCATGCTCACCCATCGGTAATCTTGCATGATTAATGAGTATAAGAAAGAATCACGTGCACTGATCCAAAAAGCCTTGAAAGGAACCGTTGTTCGTGTTCCTGCTCAATTTCGTCAAGAATTTTTCCACTATCATCGTCATCAACTTTTTAAATTCTTTTTGCAAGTCAACATCGTTGCACAATTGGCCTATCTCTCTTATGCCATAGCGGATTGGTTTATGTTGCCCGATGTGGGTTTGCTCGCGATAGGCTTAAAAACGGCCTATACCTTACTGATGATGGGCATCACATGGGGCATTTATACATATAGTAAGAGCATTTTACTCTTTGACTTGATGCTTCCTCTATCGATCGTTGGTGCTTCTGCGCTGTGGTTTAGCCTACTCAATTTATCCAATAGCCCCGATGTGCCGATCTATTTATATGCATCTTTGGTTTTTATTGTGTTAGCCAATTTATGTGTGCAAATCCGCTTTAAGGCTGCTGTGCTCATTTCTCTATGTATCAGTCTAATTTTACTGATTGGGGTATATTTCGCCATTTCTGGCAATATCCATCAACTGCAACTGTTTATCTTGATCTATTCGCCCGTGTTGTTATTTAGTTTGTATATCAGTTGGAATTCAACGCAAAAATCCAGAATTGTATTTTTACACAGTAAACTCGATCAGTTGAACCGTGAAGCGCTCAATATTATGGCGCATACCGACGTGCTGACCGGCTTAAACAATCGCCGTCAATTTATTCAACTTGCCAATTATCATATTCATCATCAGTCCAAACCGTTACAGCCACTTTCATTACTGATTTTTGATGTCGACAAATTTAAAAATATTAATGATCAGTTTGGGCACTATATTGGTGATCATGTTTTACAACAAATTGCCGAAACGTGCCGACATACTTTACGTAGCCAAGACATCATTGCCCGCTTCGGCGGGGAAGAATTTATAATTCTTTTACCGCAGACACACCTGCGTCAGGCTCAAGATATTGCCGAACGTCTACGACGGGCAATAGCCGATGATTATTTAGAACTTGATACACTACAAAAACTTAAATTTACCGTTTCAATTGGTGTTGCCGAATTTGGTCAAAAAAACCGAGATTTACAAAGTGTAATTCGCATGGCCGATCAGGCACTTTACCAAGCAAAATCTGCAGGACGCAATCAAATTTCAACTTATAAAACAGCAAGTTAATAATATATTTTGTAACATTCATCAGACGATTTTTTATCATTCATTCGAAAAATCCCTAGTTTCAGGTAGATATTTTTGTATATTTTTTATTCATAATTTTCTTAAGCCATTTATGGAGAAGGGACATGTCTGTTGATGTACGAATGAGTTCTCGGACTAATTCGTCTGCTCAGGAAGTTCGTAAAAATCATAATCATACTTTGAAACTTTCTGAGTGTGATCTTGCCAATCGTGCCGAGATTGAACAAGCCATTGCAGATCCTTTTGCACGTATTCCTAAGCAGTTTAGAAACTATTTTCTACAACATCAGTATGCCCATCAGTTACCTTATTTACGTCAAGTGAATTACATGGCGCAGATTACATTTCTTCTTTATTTCTTTGCTGACATTTTTATTATCCCTGACATGTTCTTTTGGTCAGGTCTTTCTCGAGTGGCCATGATTATTGCTGCCCTATTGGTCAGCTTCTATCTGTTTAAATACAAAAAAGATATTCGTGTGCTCGATATGATCTTACCGATTGGTACGGTCTGTAGCACCGCGATTTGGATTGGCTTATTACTGGCTTCAAATAGCCCAATGGTCTCGTCCTATATCTATGGTGCAGCGATCTTTATCTTGATTGCCAATGTCTGCGTACAAACACAATTTAAGCCCGCCTTGTATTGTTCGGGCCTCATTTCGCTATTGGTGTATTTTGCGGTGAGTCAGCTTTTATTATGGCAAGAAGCACTGATTTTTGTGGTGGTGTCTATTCCTGTTTGGATGATCAGCCTGCATATGAGTTGGAACAATACACTCAATGCACGTCGTCATTTTTTACGTACCTTGCTTGACGACTGGAATATGCATACGCTGAAAAATCTTGCGCATACAGATGAGCTCACCCAGTTATACAACCGTCGTCAGTTTGTTCAGTTGGCTGAGCACCGTATCCATGAATGGCCAACGCCTGCAAGTACTTGCTTACTGATGTTTGATGTCGATCATTTTAAACATATTAATGATAATTATGGGCATGATGTTGGTGATCAGGTGCTGCAATGTATCGCTGAAACCGCCCGCAAAGAAATGCGCCAAAAAGATGTCTTGGCCCGCTTTGGTGGTGAAGAATTTATTGTGCTTCTGTCTGAAACGCAAATACAGGATGCAATGTTGATCGCGGAACGTATTCGTCTAACGCTTCAAAATCAATCATTGCTGAATGTCGCAAATCACCCGATCCAATTTACCGTCTCCATTGGTGTTTCACAGCTTAAATCACATAAGCAAAATTTAACTGAACTGATTAAGCAAGCGGATATTGCGCTGTATCAGGCAAAAGAAAATGGCCGTAACCGTGTAGAGCGCTATGATTCAAGCATGAAACCCGAACGTAAATCGACGAAATCTTGGCAGAGCTTTACCCATAAAGCGAAGCCTAAAGCTGAACCGAATAATGAAAGCGATAGTAGTTGGTCAATTGTTTATAAATAGAATGTTGAAATAGAAAAAAGGACGCCGAGGCGTCCTTTTTTATTAGAAATATCTAGATTTCCCTAGATCGCCGCGAGCATAGCTCTCGGTGTAATTTAGGCAAGAAGCTTCGCTTCTTGAAATCCCTCACTGCCGCGAGCGTAGCTCTTGGCGTAAAACTGGCACGAAGCAGTGCTTCGTGAAACCCCAGTTTTACTCCCATTCAATCGTTGCTGGTGGTTTAGACGATACGTCATAAACAACACGAGAAACTTCAGCAATCTCGTTCATGATACGTGTAGAAATCTTGTCTACAAGATCATAAGGAAGGTGTGCAAAACGTGCAGTCATAAAGTCAACCGTTTCTACAGCACGAAGCGCGATTACCCATGCATAACGACGGCCATCACCTACGACACCCACAGATTTCACAGGTTGGAATACGGCAAATGCTTGTGCAGTTTTGTCATACCAGCCGCTTGCGCGAAGTTCTTGCATGAAGATGTCATCTGCTAGACGAAGGATGTCAGCATATTCTTTTTTCACTTCACCAAGGATACGTACACCTAGACCCGGACCAGGGAATGGATGGCGGTAAAGCATTTCAAATGGAAGACCAAGTGTTGTACCTAAACGGCGTACTTCGTCTTTGAACAAATCACGGATTGGCTCAACCAATTCGAATGCTAAATCTTCTGGTAAACCACCCACGTTGTGATGTGATTTAATCACATGTGCTTTACCTTGTTTGCTTGCCGCAGATTCAATTACGTCTGGGTAAATAGTACCTTGAGCAAGGAAGTTCACACCGTCAAGCTTACGTGCTTCTTCAGCAAACACTTCAATGAATTCACGACCGATGATTTTACGTTTTTTCTCTGGATCAACTTCACCAGCAAGAGCTGTTAAGAAGCGATTTTCAGCGTCGGCACGAATCACGCGGATACCCATGTTTTTCGCAAACATGTCCATCACTTGTTCGCCTTCGTTCAAACGAAGTAAACCGTTATCTACGAATACACAAGTCAATTGGTCGCCAATCGCACGGTGTAAAAGTGCAGCTACAACAGATGAATCGACGCCGCCTGAAAGACCCAATAGAACTTTTTGATCACCAATTTGCTCACGAAGTTGTTCTACGCGAAGATCGATGATGTTTTCTGAGTTCCACAAGTTACGGCAACCACATACGCCATGTACGAAGTTAGACAATAACTCAGCACCTTTCGCAGTATGAGTTACTTCTGGGTGGAATTGGATACCGTAGAAACGACGTTTTTCATCAGAAACCATCGCCACTGGGCAGCTTGGTGTGCTTGCAGTGACTTGGAAACCTTCAGGAATTTGAGTCACTTTATCGCCATGACTCATCCATACTTTTAATTGGTCTTTGGTATCTTCAAGATCACCAATTAAAGCATCACGGACTTTAATATCAACTTCTGCATAACCAAATTCATGCACAGTACCTGGCTCAACTTTACCGCCAAGCTGTTCTGACATGGTTTGTAGACCATAGCAAATACCTAAAACAGGTACACCAAGTTCAAATACAACTTGTGGTGCGCGCGGACTACCTTCTTCATGAACACTTTCTGGACCACCTGAAAGAATGATCCCGTTTGGGTTAAATGCACGAATGTCTTCTTCAGACATATCAAATGCGTACATTTCTGAATAAACACCAGCTTCACGTACACGACGTGCAATAAGCTGACTATATTGAGAACCGAAATCCAAAATCAGGATACGGTCTTCAGTAATTTGGGTATTGGTAGTCATGGCAAACAACTATGCAGGCAACGAATATAAGCGCCGTATTCTAACATTTTTCTTGGACTTTCGCACACTATTCGGACAGGGGCAAAAATCCCAAGCCAAACGGTGTTTTTTACAACACATTTCAGGACTTTACCCATCCGCTTTCAATCAGCGGTAGACATGAAAAAAGCGGCAGAACGCCGCTTTGATGGATGCTCGGACTCATGACAACTTTATTTTGATTTTTCAATCCAATGATCAAAACTGAATTTACCAGCACCATGCAGCATGAGAAATAATAAGCCGCCAGACATCGCCAAGTTTTTCATAAAGTTAATGCCATCTTCAGCACCACCATGGAATAAAAATGCAGTGATTAAACTAAATACGGTTAGACCCAATGCCGCAAAACGTGCTTGAAAACCAAACAATAAAGCTAAGCCGCCACCTAGCTCGACTAAGATAGTAATCGGAAGAAGTCCAGCTGGCACACCCATTGACTCCATATAACCTGCTGTTGCAGTGTAAGCCGTAATTTTCCCCCAACCTGCCACAATAAAAATATAAGCCATTAATATACGTGCAACGAGACTGATCACTGCATTGATTTGCGGCTGTTGACTCAGATTTTTCACCACTAGATTTGGATTAAACATACTGAAACCTATTTTTAATACTGTTCAAAAGATGTGCTTAGATTAGGTCGTTTACTATTCGCTTTAAATATAGTTTTTTAATACCCATCATTCTATTTATAGAACGATTTTATTGATAATTAATTACGTTTTAATACTGACTTTGCTGCCCCAGACTGATAGCATCAGACCACTATTTTACGCATATACGCCCCATGGAACTGATTGATTTTATACTACATGTTGATGACCATTTACTCGAGTTCATTACCAATTATGGCGTATGGATTTATGCAATTCTGTTCCTGATTATTTTTGTTGAAACCGGTTTAGTCGTCATGCCCTTTTTACCGGGTGACAGTCTTCTGTTTGCAGCAGGTGCTCTCGCTGCGTCAACAGGTGCCATGGATCCGTGGGTTTTGGTGATTTTGCTGTTTATCGCGGCAGTCTTGGGCGACACGCTGAACTACCATATTGGTAAATATATTGGCCCACGTGTCTTTGAAATTGAATCACGCTTCATTAACCGTCAACATTTGGTGAATACGCAAAAATTCTTTGAAAAACATGGTGGTAAAACCATTATTTTTGCCCGCTTTATTCCTTTTGCACGAACCTTCGCGCCTTTTGTCGCAGGTGCAGGCAGCATGAACTACAAGTACTTCCTGACTTTTAACATGATTGGTGCGATTTGTTGGGTCGGCTCATTTATCACTTTAGGCTATTTATTTGGCAATATGCCCATCGTGAAAGATAACTTCACCCATCTGATCTTTGGCATCATTATTATTAGTGTTTTACCGGGTGTAATTGGTTTTATTCGAGCAAAATTAAAGAAATAAACCGATGTGGTGAACACCTTTAAGCAAAAAAGCGCAAAACCACAGGGAACATACATAAAATCAGCATCAGGGCCGATCCTTTATACAGAAGATCGGCCTTAATTTTTTGGGTCTTACCGGCCAAAATCGTCCGTCCAAATGACATCCAAAACAACGCAACAGGCAGCAAAACCACACTAAATACAGCGAAAACCAAAATAAAATTTAATGGGCTTGCCCAAGTTTCAATCGGGAAAATACCTGCAGCAAAAAGCAAGGCTTTCGGATTTTTTAATGAGGAAATGAATAATTCACGTGGTTGAATTGAAGGATGTTTTTGATTGTACCGATGTAAATGCGTCGATTTCCACAAATGAAAAGCCAACCATAAAACATAGGCAATACTGAGAAAATGTAGCAAGTGAATTAAATTCGGCCACACTGGAGCGCTTAAATGAATAATCAACGCCCACAAATTAATGGCATAGAAATAGCCCAATAATTCTGCAGGAATCAGCATGCACGTCTTTGCAATGCCTTGTTGATGTGCAGAGCTTGCCATTAGTGCATTGCTAGGTCCCGGCGTCATCATCACCGCAATCATTGCCAATACAAAAAGCCAACTCTCAATCATAAATACCCAGACAATTTTTCAAAGCGCACACCTTAGCCGAAATGATTTTAAAAAAACAAGTACGCGCTAGGTCAGTTTTATCCTTGTACAAGTCAAAGTGATCACGCTGAATATTCAAGATCAGAAGGAGGCATTAAAATTTACGAATGATATTTAATTTAATTTTTTCATAGATTTAAATATTTTATTGGCTCTAAATAGTGAAGTTTATTTGACTCAAAAAAAATGCCAGTAGACGCCTCGCCTACTGACAAATTTTATTACACTTTTCTCATAGCACAGGCCTAAGCCCCTGCTCATGATCCGCTTATGATTTTGCTGCGGTAGCCGAATTTGTGCGAACGATAATCGGACAACCTTTAAATTTTGCTGCCTGTACGATCGCTTCTTGCTCACCTAAAACACGTGAAAGTTCGGTACGTTTGGTATTCGAAGATTGTCCCATATTGACCGAAATACTCGGACCAATGCCCCAACCTCCACGGCTGCCCCAGCCACCACCAAGGCCAACACCGACACCAACGCCTGTGCGCTTCGGCGTTTCTACACCATTTTGAATATAGTCGTGGATTCGGTTGTATTCGCTTTGCAATTGCTGGCAACTCAAAGACTGATACTGTGTAGGTGAAACATAGCTAGGTTTAGGCGTACTTGCACATGCACCCAATACAACAGCAGTGAAAGCAACTAGACCACATTTAAGTGCATTCATACTTTTCTCGATACTACTTTTGCTCAATTTCATTGAACAATGATTGATAGGCTTGCGTCAATTTATGATCTGCAGCCAAATGGATTAAAGGTTGATTTTTATGATGAGATTCTTTCATCAGCACTGAAGGCGGTAACATGCTGTCCAATACAGGAAGACCTTCATCTTTGAGTTGTTGTACAACTTCACGCGGTAACTTCGCCTGTGCTTGAAATTGATTGACCACAATGCCTTCAATTTCCAAACGATCATTATGATCATCCTGCGTTTCCAACACATTTTCGATCAGAGTCTGTAAAGCTCGTTTTGAAAACACGTCACAGTCAAATGGAATCAGCACGCGATCTGCCGCAATCAACGCAGATAAAGTAAAAAAGTTAAAGGCCGGCGGTGTATCAATAAACACTCGATCATATTGACCGCTCATCTGCTGCAAAGCATCACGCAGTTTGTAAATTTTATGCTTAGATTCTAAGGCATGTGCCAACGCACCCAAATTTGGGCTTGCAGGAATTACATCTAAATTTTTAAACGGTGATTGATGTACATAGCTTTCTAGACCTTTAGTACGATTTTTTAAAATCGAACCAATGGCATTTCCCAACAAACCTTTGCTTTGCTGCGAACCCAATACTTCATCAAAATAATTTTCAATATTTGGCTCTAAGGCAGGTTTATCTGCTGAGTAGGTCGCATCATCCCCCAACAAATATTGACTTGAATTGGCTTGAGGGTCGAGGTCAATCACCAAAGTTTTTAAACCTTGGTGCGCGCTTATCGCAGCTAAATTGACCGTAATACTCGATTTCCCCACACCACCTTTTTGGTTAAATACCACACGCGTATGCATTCAAAACCCTCTAATCTTTGTTTTTTTACTCAAGCCTTGAAATCGGCCATGTGGATAAGCCATTTATCCAAAAACTGGTTTAATTATAACCAATGTAATGATGAAAATAAGTGCAACAGCTGCAATAAATAAGCCCGCACGGCGCTGAACCAATAAAACACTGTCATCTTTTTTATACGCTTTAGATAAAGAAGACAGCAACGCTAGAAATAGTACAACTTTGGCATAGAACCATGGCTGCACATCAAAGTTCTTCATAAACAATAAGATAATTCCCGTCACGGCAATTAAAGCCATTGAGCCATGTTGCAATGCAACAAAAAACTTACGACCTGATGGATTCGGTAAATTGCCCTGCGTCCCTTTAAACAGCGTAAAAGCACGAATGAAAATGGCAGCACAGCCTAAAGCCACGCCACACATATGAATGATTTTAATGATTAATTGCGTTTCCATGGTTTACCTTAAGATGACTTAGGTGCATGCGCACATTCAGGGCTAGTGGTGTCTTGACCTTTCCATTCTTCGGGTAAAAAAGCATGAATGGCCAAGGCATGAATTTGCCCCGGACTAAGTAAATCACCTGCTGCGGCATAGACTTTTTGATGACGTTGCACCAAACGTAAGCCTGCAAAAGCCTCACTCACAATCACCGCTTTAAAATGCGACTCTTTACCAGGGAAATAACCACCATGACCTGCGGACTCATTCACCACTTCAAGATGTGTAGGCGCTAATGTCTGTAGACGCTCAATTAATTGCTGTTCTAAACTCAAAACGGCTCTCCCAAATTCAAAAAAAGTTCAACTGGTCTTAGTATAGCCTGTATTTGTTGAAGTTCTTGTATCGCAAAGTTGCTGAAACCGCCTGAATTGCATGATTTCATCAAAATGGAATCCTTTGACCTGCAAAAATATTCCAATTTTCAAACAAATTGTTTTTATTTTATGCAAACGATGCACAGATTTTCATAAAGTTATTGACCTGAAAAATCCTTAATGTATTATACGTGGCTATGCGGGAATAGCTCAGTTGGTAGAGCATAACCTTGCCAAGGTTGGGGTCGGGAGTTCGAGTCTCCTTTCCCGCTCAAAATTTTTTCATTCGGTTTTTATTTAAAAAATTGGATAGACTCCGCGGGAATAGCTCAGTTGGTAGAGCATAACCTTGCCAAGGTTGGGGTCGGGAGTTCGAGTCTCCTTTCCCGCTCCAAATTTTTTTCGATTCAGTTTTTTAGTAAAAAAACAGGATAGACTCCGCGGGAATAGCTCAGTTGGTAGAGCATAACCTTGCCAAGGTTGGGGTCGGGAGTTCGAGTCTCCTTTCCCGCTCCAAATTCAAAAAGCCCTCATCGAAAGATGGGGGCTTTTTTATTGCAGAATGAAAAACATCTGAATCAATTTTCAGCCCTTTTTTAATCTGTGCATAGCTCTATGATGTTAAGTATCAATTGGAGTTCAAAATGGCTGCAACTCAAAAAATAAAAACGGCTAAGCCCCTGTCTTAGATATATTATTTTTAAAGTTGAATATCTACAAAGTTGCTAACACCAGATTTTCATCATCAATCCTCTTGTTGTTTTTCCTACATCTATTGTTCTAAATCAAACACTTATTTTATCAAATTTGCATATTTTTTATGCAGATTAAATGCTAAACAGACATTTTGCTAAGTTAAGAATAATCCATCATTTAAAGAATCACGCATTTACGAGTAGCGTTTTGATATCTATTAAAGGTGTCATTATGTCTCATTTAATCTCTGAAAATATTCATGTTATTGAAAATGACTTAGAAGCAATCCATGCAGCGTATCATGTTGCAGATTTTGCTTTGGAAGGTCGAAATGAACGTGATCAGAACCGCCTGCTGCCTTTTGCAGAAATCGACTTATTCAGTCAAAAAGGTTTAGGTGGCATTCGTATACCCAAGCAATTTGGCGGTGCCTACGTGTCGAACAAGACACTGGCGCAGGTTTTTCGCATTATCAACAAAGCAGATTCTAGCGTGGGCCAAATTCCACAAAACCAAATTGCCTTGCTGTATATGATTGACCTCATGGGAACGGATGAACAAAAAGCCTTTATTTTTAATGAAATTTTACAGGGAAAACGTTTAGCCAATGGTGGCCCAGAGCGCAATACCAAAGACACCAAAACCTTAAATACTACGCTGCGCATTGAAAATGGAACGTATGTTGTTGATGGTGAAAAGTTCTATTCAACCGGCAGTAGTTTTGCAGATTGGTTGGCGATTAAAGCCGTTCACCCTGAAGGTCATGTTGTCCTGACCATTATTGATCGACATGCTACAGGCGTAGAAGTGATTGATAATTGGAATGGTTTTGGTCAGCGCACAACCTCAAGTGGCACCGTCAAACTCAACCATGTAGCAGTAGACCCCCTATTAATTTTTGATGAACGTAAGCTTTCTGCAGGGCCAACGTATCGAGGCGCCTTTTCACAATTGATGCAAGTCGCGATCGATGTCGGGATTGCGGAAGCTGCCTTTGCAGACACCCTTTCTGCGGTACAAAAAGCCCGTCCGATTGTGGATGCACAAGTTGAGAAAGCCAGTTTTGAGCCCTACACCCTACAAGAGGTGGGTAAATCTGCAGTTTTATTGGATGCTGCGATTTTACTTTTAGATGAAGCCGCAGATTACCTCGATGAATTAGATCAGCTTGATCAGGTGAGTGAACAACAAGCCGCTCTAGCTTCGATTCGTGTCGCTGAAGCTAAAATCTATGCCAATGATGCAGCCTTACAGATCTCTGAAAAACTCCTTGAATTAGGCGGCAGCCGTGCAAGTTTGAGTGCCCATAACCTTGATCAACACTGGCGCAATGCCAGAGTACACACCTTACATGATCCTGTGCGCTGGAAGCTGCATACCTTAGGCGACTATTACTTAAATCATAAATTACCTGCACGCCATGCGTGGATTTAAGGAGAATTCTGATGACCTCATTTCCAAATATTAATTCGCTACAGGCCATATCAACAACACCTGCGCATATTATTCAGTCCGATGCAGAAGCACTTGAAATTGCAAAACAATTAGCCGAACAATTTAGAAAAAATGCCGTGCAACGTGATGCCGAACGCATACTCCCTTTTGATGAAATTGAGGCCTATAGCCAATCTGGTCTCTGGGCAATCACGGTTCCCAAAGCTTTTGGCGGTGCCGAAGTTTCAAGTTATACCGTGGCGCAAGTGATTGCGCTTATGAGTGGTGTTGATGGTTCAATTGGACAAATTCCACAAAACCATTTTTATGCATTGGAAGTATTACGAAACACTGGTACAGCTGAACAAAAGCAAAAGCTTTATGCCGAAGTGCTTGCTGGCGCACGTTTTGGCAATGCCTTAGCCGAGTTTAAAACCAAAACCGCTGCGCAAAAACAAACGTCGATTCGCCCTCATGACGATGGTTTTGTGGTGAATGGTGAAAAGTTTTATTGCACCGGCAGTTTATTTGCACATCGTATTCCCACATTGGTCAAAGACCCCGATGGTCGTGAATATTTAGCCTTTATTGCACGTGAAAGTACAGGTTTAGAGCTGATCGATGATTGGACAGGGTTTGGACAGCGCACCACGGGTAGCGGCTCTGTAAAATTTCACCAAGTTGCAGTTCCTGCCATAGATGTCATTCCCTTTGATCGTGCATTTACGGAGCCGACATTGGTTGGGCCATTTGCGCAAATTATGCATGCTGCGATTGAAGTCGGTATAGCCCGCGCAGCCTTTGAAGAAAGTTTGAGCCGCGTACACCAAGCTCGACCATGGATTGATTCAGGTCTTGATCTTGCAAGCGAAGATCCTTTAACCAAATACGAACTCGGTCGCATTGCCGCAGATGTTCGCGCCAGTGAGGTCTTGCTGAAACAAGCCGCTCGTGCCATCGATGCTGCTCGCCCACAGCCCAATGCTGAAAACATCGCAAAAGCCTCATTAGATGTAGCGAAAGTGCGTGCGCATAGTACTGAAACTGCACTGAAAGCGGCTTCAAAATTGATTGAGCTTGCAGGCAGCCGTGGCAGTCAGCGTGAAGATGGCCTAGATCGATTTTGGCGTAATGCACGTGTCCACACCTTGCATGATGCAGGGCGTTGGAAATATTTCTTCATTGCCAATTACCTCCTAAATGGCGTATTGCCCCCACGTCGAGGGACCTTGTAATGAGCGAAATCACCACAGCAGATACCCAATCACATACAGCCAAGAAAATTTTACTGAATGCCTTCGACATGAACTGTGTCGGCCATATCAATCATGGCTTATGGACCCATCCACGCGATGAGTCACACCGCTTTAATGAACTGAGCTATTGGACCGATCTTGCCAAAACCTTGGAGCAAGGGCTGTTTGACGGGCTATTTATTGCGGATATCACCGGGGTCTATGATGTTTATGAAGACAATATCGATCTCACACTTAAAGAGTCGATCCAACTGCCGAGCCATGACCCCAGCACCCTGATTTCTGCAATGGCTGCGGTCACTGAAAACTTAGGTTTTGGTGTAACAGTCAATTTGAGCTATGAAACGCCTTATCAATTTGCACGTCGATTTGCCAGCCTAGACCACCTGACCCAAGGTCGAATCGGCTGGAATATCGTGACTGGATATTTAGATAGTGCAGAACGCCTCATTGGGCAAAAAGGCTTGAAAGATCATGACCTACGCTATGAACAAGCCGAAGAATTTTTGCAGCTTTGCTATAAGTTTTGGGAAGGCTCTTGGGAAAATGATGCGGTTCAAAAAGATAAAGCAAATCGCATCTTTAGCGACCCCAAAAAAGTACATGCCATTCAACACCAAGGGAAGTTCTATCAAAGCCAAGGGGTATTTCAAGTTTCTCCATCGATTCAGCGCACCCCTGTGTTGTATCAGGCCGGTGCTTCACCACGTGGTTTAGCTTTTGCTACGCAACATGCAGAAGGCATGTTTATCGGTGCAGACAGCGCAGAAAAAGTTAAAAATCAGGTACAAAAAATTCGCAGCCAAACCGCAGCGCAAGGTCGTGACCCACAAGCCATCAAATTCTTTGTAGGCATTACGGTGGTGACTGCAGAGACCGATGAGCTCGCCCAAGAGAAATTGGCTGAATACATTCGCTATGCCAACCCTGAAGCGGGACTGGCACACTTTTCCAGTTCGATTGGGATGAATCTCGCCAACTTTGCAGAAGATGAAGCCATTCCATATCAGCAGACCAATAGCATCGCATCGGTCAATCAAAAATTTAAAGAGCAAAAAATCACTCGCCAAGATTTGCGTGCTCAGCACGTTCTAGGTGGGCGATATCCGCTCTTTGTCGGAAGTGGCGCCAACGTTGCAGAACAGTTGATTGATTATTTGGATGAAACTGGCATCGATGGATTTAATCTGACTCGCACCGTTGCACCTGAGTCACACCAAGATTTTATCCGTTTGGTCATTCCTGAATTACAGCAACGTGGTCGCTATAAAACTGCGTATGACACTGGCAGTTTAAGGCAAAAACTGTTTCAACAAGGTGACCATTTAGCGACGACACATCCTGCTCATCGCTACCGATGTCGCACTTCAGACACGTCATCTCAGGCAGCACTTAAAAACGTTGAGACAGCATAAGCTGCAATTAAAAAACAATATTTTAGACAAAAAATTTAATTATTTCGAAATATAGAGGTGTGCCATGGCACAAACAGCAAAATCTAAATTCACACTGATTGGTGTGATCGTAGCCATCTTGGTGATTGGCTTAGTTATTTGGAATCAACAAAAGAAAAGTCATCAAAGTGAATTGGTGATTGGGATTAGCCCATCTTTTGCTAAACCCTTACAAGTCGCCGCAGATGAAGCCAAGCAGCAAGGACTGAACGTGAAATTGGTGGAATTTTCGGACTGGAATACCCCGAATATCACCCTAAACCACGGCGATATTGACGCGAACTTTTTCCAACATCAGCCGTTTCTAGACAATGCAAAAAAAGAAACGGATTTTAAAATCAAAGCCTTTGATGTCGGTGCTGCTACCCATGTCGGACTGTATTCAAAAAAGTATAAAAACTTTGCTGATTTACCCCATAAAGCCAAAGTGGTGATTCCGAATGATCCGGTCAATCAGGGCCGTGCCTTACAACTGTTACAGCAAGCCAAGCTCATTGAACTGAAACAGCCAGATAACTTTTTATCGACTTTAAATGACATTGCAGCGAATCCTAAACAGCTTCAATTTATTGAGGTGGAAGGCCCTCAAACGGCACGTGCAATTGATGATGTCGATCTGGCTTTTGGCTACCCACATTATTTACGTTTAGCAAAAACTGCCGATCCTGAAAATGCATTGTTATTTGACTCCAATACTGACAAGCGTTTTGCCATCTTATTTGCCGTACGTGATGACTATGTAGATCATGATGATAAACTGCGTGAATTTGTCGATATTTATCAAAACTCACCTAAAGTTAAACAAGCATTGGACGCAGATTTTGGTGCAAAACTGTGGTTCCCTGGTTGGAAATAAGGAGTCACTCATGGTGAGTTTCGGTTCATCGGTTGAATTTGCCGTCCCCCATATCCAAATCAAAAATTTAAATAAATTTTATGATGTGCAAGGACAGCAGGTTCATGCCTTAAAAGATATCAATCTGAATATTCCACAAGGCAAAATATTCGGCATTATTGGGAAAAGCGGCGCGGGTAAATCTTCGCTGATTCGAACGCTGAATGGCTTAGAACAAATCAGTGATGGCAGTATTCACATCCATCAACAGGAATTATCAAGCTTAACTCACGCAGAGTTGATTGCTCTGCGTCAGCGTATTGGGATGATTTTTCAGCATTTTAATTTGATGTCTGCCAAAACCGTGTATGACAATATCGCGCTGCCACTTAAAATCGCCAATTTCAGTCAAGCCGATATCGCTCAGCGAGTGAATGAAGTGCTGAAGTTGGTAGGTCTTGAAAATAAAGCAGCGCACTACCCTTCTCAACTTTCGGGCGGGCAAAAACAACGTGTTGGGATTGCACGAGCGTTAGTTCATCATCCAGAAATTTTACTCTGTGATGAAGCGACTTCTGCACTCGATCCTGAAAGTACTTCTGTTGTGCTGTCTTTGCTTAAAGAAATTAATCAAAAGCTCGGTATTACCATTGTGTTGATTACCCATGAAATGCAGGTCATTCGCGAGATTTGCGATCAGGTTGTAGTGATCGATCAAGGCGAAATTGTAGAAGCAGGACAGGTTTGGAAAGTGTTTTCTACGCCTCAACAGCAGATCACACAAGAGTTACTCAACCTTGAACAACTTGATTTACCAAGCGACATTCAGCCACAACCGTCAGATTCAAATGATCAAATCATTTTAAAATTACGATATGAATCGACACTACAACAGTCGCCTGACTTAAAGTTTATTTTTGATCAATTTCACGCGTCAGTACATCTGTATCAAAGTCATATCGATAGTATTCAAGGGCATTTAATTGGCTCGTTGATTGTTGCTGTGGACCACAGCCATTTAGAGATCAACGCCTTATCTGAACAACTTAAACACCATATCGCACAGATTGAGGTACTTGGCTATGCACGACCAACTCATTGATTTACTGATTAGTGGAACCATTGATACTTTACTGATGGTCGGCGTTTCAGCTTTTGTGGCCTTTCTGATCGGCCTGCCTTTAGCGGTCGTATTGGTGTGTAGTGCTGAACACGGGATTTATCCTTCAAAAAGCCTAAACCACACCCTAGGTTGGTTGGTCAATATTACCCGTTCGGTGCCTTTTCTGATTTTAATGGTGGCGCTCATTCCGCTCACGCGCTTTATCGTGGGCACCAGTTATGGCGTTTGGGCTGCCGTCGTGCCTTTAACCCTTGCGGCCACGCCTTTTTTTGCACGCATTGCAGAAGTGAGTTTACGTGAAGTCGATCAAGGTCTGATTGAGGCCGCTCAAGCCATCGGCTGTAACCGCAAACAAATCATTTGGCATGTGCTGCTCCCTGAAGCGCTTCCCGGCATCGTCGCGGGCTTTACTGTGACCTTGGTGACCATGATTAATTCTTCTGC
This sequence comes from Acinetobacter sp. YH12140, assembly GCF_013418475.1. Lineage (NCBI taxonomy): Bacteria > Pseudomonadati > Pseudomonadota > Gammaproteobacteria > Moraxellales > Moraxellaceae > Acinetobacter > Acinetobacter sp. YH12140. The sequence continues at coordinate 92,303 of NZ_VPBZ01000010.1, read as the reverse complement.
CATTGCAGGCGCTATCGGTGCAGGTGGTTTGGGGGATATTGCTTATCGGTACGGTTATCAACGCTTTGATATGCAAATCATGTTGGCAGTGATTGTGGTCTTGGTCGCGATCGTAATGCTGGTTCAAGCTTGTGGTGATCACATTTCCAACCAGCTCGATAAACGCAAAATTTAAAACGACCCTCACGATTATTTTTCGTATTTCTTAAAAAAAATATGCCTCTATACATAAAAAAATACCCTAATCTGGATTAGGGTATTTTTTCGATCAGTTGCAAAATTGATTCTGTTCAATCAGCATCTTTAGACCAAATTAATAGGTCACACGGACATAATCACGATATTCAGGTTTCCAGAAATTCTCTTCAATGGCCTGTTCTAGTACTTCAATGCTGACATTTGGCGCAACACCATCAGCAATCGCAGCTAATGCCACTTTCAATGCGATTTTCTTCGAAATATCCTGTAAATAATCCAAACTTGGCAATAAATCGGCATTTGGATCTGCCAATTTTGGTGAACAGTCTGCCAACGCCGTGCTCGATGCCATCAGCATATTTTCAGTCACACGTTTCGCCCCAGATGCAATCACACCGAGACCAATCCCCGGGAAAATATAGGAGTTATTACACTGTGAAATCTGATGAATCTTGCCATGATAATTCACTGGTGCAAATGGACTGCCAGTCGCAATCAGGGCCTTACCTTTGGTCCACTCGATAATATCTGCAGGCACCGCTTCGACACGCGATGTTGGATTAGACAGTGGCAACACAATAGGCTGTTCACAATTCGCAGCCATCGTTTCAATGACCTCTTGGCTAAACAGTCCCGGTTGTCCCGAAACGCCAATCAATACAGTCGGTTTAGCATGTGTAACTACATCCAATAGCGAAATGACTGAATCTGCATTTGCCCAATGAGCAACGTTATCCGGTGCTTGCGCAAGTTTGCGTTGGAAATCTAAAAGATTCGGCTGATTTTCAGTAATTAAACCAAAGCGATCGACCATAAACACCCGCGCACGCGCTTGAGCATCGGTTAAACCTTCCGCCACCATTTGCTTGATGATCTGTTCTGCAATCCCACAGCCTGCTGAACCTGCCCCTAAGAATGTGACGATTTGATCTTTGAGCTGCTTGCCTGCTGCACGTGATGCCGCAATTAAACTTCCGACAGACACCGCTGCTGTTCCTTGAATATCATCATTAAAGCAGCAAATTTTATCGCGATATTTTTCCAATAAAGGCATCGCATTTTTTTGTGCAAAGTCTTCAAATTGAATCAGCGCTTTTGGCCAACGTTGTTGAATGGCTTTAATCACGTCATCAACAAATTGATAATATTCTTCACCGCTGATACGAGGCTGACTCCATCCCATATAAATCGGGTCATTCAACAGCTGTTGGTTATTGGTTCCGACATCTAAAGTAATCGGCAATGTATAAGCTGGACTGATCCCACCACATGCGGTGTACAGTGACAACTTACCAATTGGAATCCCCATCCCCCCAATGCCTTGGTCACCAAGTCCAAGAATACGTTCACCGTCCGTAATCACGATCACTTTCACGTTCTTTTTATTCACGTTATGAATAATTTGGTCGATATGATCACGGTCAGGATATGAAATAAAAATCCCACGATGACGACGATAAATATCCGAGAAGCGCTGACAAGCTTCACCCACTGTTGGTGTATAGATGATCGGCATCATCTCACTAAGGTGATTTTCAATTAAGTGATAGAACAGCGTCTCGTTGGTGTCTTGGATATTGCGCAGGTAAATATGCTTATTGATATCACTATTAAATGCACAATATTGCTGATAAGAACGCTGACTTTGCTCTTCAATGCTTTCCGTGACGTGTGGAATTAAACCGTGCAAATTAAAGCTCTTACGTTCATCTTCATTAAACGCAGAACCCTTATTTAAAAGTGGGAGTTCTAAAAGTGTATTTCCGGCATAAGGAATATATAAAGGTCGTTTCGTTTTCAAATTTTCACTGGGCATTACTTAACTCGTTTAATTAATCTTTTGTTTCGCACTGCAAAAAGCGAAATGCACAAAAGTGACTATCTCGTTATTTGTTATAGCCTATCCTGATTCGAGCGCTTTGGGGCATTTAGTAAATTGATAGTAGTTTTAGTTAGATTTTATAATCTGATAACTCGATCATGCATCCAATCATCGCAACGCCTATTTTGGCTTAAACGTATACGACTTTTAGCGAATCTCAGAAAATAGCAAAAATAATTAATGATTAAATTTCAATCAATTAAATAATTTCAATACAAAGCCCTAAATTTGGTAGGTCTTTGGTAGGTGTGAATTTAAAACATCCCTCGCAATACTCAGTTTAGGTGAGTATCACCCATAACAAATGACAATGAATGGTAGAAGGAATCGCACCATGGCTTTTAAAAATATTGCAGATCAAACAAACGGTTTTTACATCCCTTGTGTTTCACTTTTTGGTCCCGGCTGCGCTAAAGAAATTGGTGCAAAGGCGCAAAATCTTGGCGCAAAGAAAGCGCTCATCGTGACCGATGCCGGTCTATACAAATTTGGTGTGGCAGACACCATTGCCTCATATTTAACTGAAGCTGGCGTAGAAAGTCACATCTTCCCGGGCGCAGAACCCAACCCAACTGACATCAACGTGCATAGCGGTGTAGATGCCTATAATGACAATGGCTGTGATTTTATTGTCTCTCTCGGTGGCGGCTCTTCTCATGACTGTGCCAAAGGCATTGGCTTAGTCACTGCCGGTGGTGGTCATATTCGTGACTATGAAGGCATCGATAAAAGTACAGTTCCAATGACTCCACTCATTGCGATTAATACCACCGCAGGTACGGCATCAGAAATGACCCGTTTCTGTATTATTACCAATACCGACACCCACGTTAAAATGGCGATTGTCGATTGGCGTTGTACCCCTCTTATCGCCATTGATGACCCGAAACTGATGATTGCGAAACCTGCGGCGCTCACTGCAGCAACCGGTATGGATGCGTTAACGCATGCGGTCGAAGCTTATGTTTCTACAGCAGCCAATCCTATTACCGATGCTTGTGCAGAAAAAGCCATCAGCATGATCAGTGAATGGCTCAGCCCTGCCGTCGCCAATGGCGAAAACTTAGAAGCGCGTGATGCGATGAGCTATGCACAGTACTTAGCAGGGATGGCATTTAACAATGCATCTTTAGGTTATGTCCACGCGATGGCGCACCAACTCGGCGGCTTCTACAATTTGCCGCATGGCGTATGTAATGCCGTGCTGTTACCACACGTTTGCGAATTTAACCTGATTGCCTGCCCTGACCGCTATGCACGTATCGCGCAGCTCATGGGTGTACCAACTGACGGTCTTACTGTAACTGAAGCAGCTTATGCAGCAATTGCCGCAATTCGTGAACTTTCAGCATCCATTGGTATTCCATCGAGCCTTTCTGAACTTGGTGTGAAAGAACAAGACCTCAGCATCATGTCTGAAAATGCGCAAAAAGATGCCTGTATGCTCACCAACCCACGTAAAGCGACTCATGCTCAAGTGGTTGATATTTTCAAGGCAGCGCTTAAGGCCAATGCCTCTGTGGTCGACTTCAAAGCAGCCGTTTAAGTTAAGCCCAATAGGTCTTCATGTTTAAGTGACCCAAGTGCCTACATTATCCTTTGAGTCTGGTAATGTAGGCTCAACTGAATCCATTTCACCTTTTATTTCAGGAAAGCGACTATAGATTGGTCGCTTTCATACTGAGGTCACTCTTTTTTTAGTTCGTAAATCAGCATCGATTATTCATTTGACAAAAGCTCATGGCTCATCAAGGATAAAGCATAATGTCCAATAATATTAATGAGTATAATAATGAGCCATTCACATATTCAGTATCAGCCTGACATTTTGGGCGCAGGCTATGAACAAGCCACGCTGACCTTCCCTGATGATTATGAAGGCCCTGTGGTTGCCACACTGGTTCGCAAAAAAGCCACGGCTCCTACCTCCAAAGCGGTGCTCTATATCCATGGTTTTATCGATTATTTTTTCCAAACCGAAATGGCGGAACGCTTCAATCAGCACGGTTTCGACTTTTATGCCTTAGATTTAAGAAAATATGGTCGCTCAATCCGCCCGCATCAAAAATACTATAATGTGCATGCACTGTCTGAATACGATGCCGAAATAGATCAAGCCCTAACGATCATTGCTGATGAAGGTCATGATGCCTTGCTGCTCTGTGGTCATTCTACCGGTGGCTTAACCACCACTTTGTATGCAGCCCATCATCCAAATCATCCTTTAATTCAAGCCCTTTGGGTTAACAGCCCATTTTATGATTTCAACATGAATCCAGTGAAACGCGCACTGGCTATTCCACAGCTGAGTAAATTGGCAAAGACTTTTCCCAATTTAAAATTCCCAAGTGAACTAAATAAATGGTACACCGCCAGCTTACACCATGAACTCAAGGGTGAATGGAACTTCAATTTAGACTGGAAAAAGACCCGCTATCCAATGGTGTATTTAAGTTTTGTACGGACAATTTATGAGGCTCAAAAGGAAATTCATCAAGGTGTGACGATTGATGTACCGGTATTAGTGATGCATTCACATCAAACTAAAAATCCCAAAAAATGGGGTAAAGCAGCGCAGACCAGTGATGTGATTTTGGGTGTAAAAGATATCCAAAAATATGCCAAAAAAATTCAAGGCGATGTCACCATTCAAAGTATCCAAAATGGCTTGCATGATTTAGTACTTTCGGAAAAAACCGCGCGAGAACAAGTCTATACCCAGCTCTTTCAATGGCTGGCCAATAAAGGTCTTTAATAGCCTGAATCACATTGCAAATTACTGTTTTAGTTTCAACAAAGTCTGATGTACGGGATGTGATCTCGGCATCAGCTCAATCAGGCGTTCAACCGCATCGATAGCTTCAGGGAAACGCGCGACATGTTTGAGTAGAACATCCGTTTCTTTGGCATTAAAAATCGCTTGGCTCAATCGTGACTCAAGACAATCACGCCATGCCCCTAAAAATGGGCTTTCAGTTTTAGCCAAGAAAACCCCTGAACACAGTTTTAAGGCCGAATCGATATAACCTGCATCTAAAGCTTGCTCAACTTGCAAAAAATCGGCTTCGACTTGTGCCAATAAACGATAGGGACGTGAGCCTAACATACCGCCCAAAATATCACGAAGCTGCGACATTTCCGCTTTTAAAGTCCCAACACTTACCTTGCGTTCACCATATAAGGCTTGATGCAAAGTATCTAGGGTCATGCCTTGCGGACATAGCGCCAAGATGGTCAAAATTTCTATTTGCCGCGGGGTCAGCACCATCACTTTGCCATTAAATAACACTTTCGGCACAGCAAAGGCCCGAATATACAAATGCTGTTTTTGAAAATCGAGTAAAGCCGATTGAATAATCGAAGCGCAGCGTTCAGCCGCAAGTAGCCCTAAACTATTGTGGTTTTTCCACACGGTGGATAAATCAACCACGCCCAAAATTTGCTGCGTATGTGGATCGATAATCGGTGCTGCATAGCAGACCCATTCATGTACTGATGGCATGTAATGTTCATTTGAAAACACACAACTCGACTGTTGGGTTTTTAAAGACAACGCTAATGCATTGGTGCCGACCAATTCTTCGCGCCATTGCCCACCTGCAATAAAATGTACACTTTCCGCAGCACTTTGCATTTGCCGACTCGACGCACTCCAAATAATCGTGCTACCTACATCGCCCACGGCAAGTACCATCGACGACTGTTCGGCAATGTGTTTTAAATCTTCGGCACAATGTTGCAACGCGTGATGCAATGCCGACTGCTGTTGACTCTGAGGACTTAAATTCACCAAAGGCGCAGCACTCCGGTTTTCCGGAATTTCAGCCTGCGCCGATCGCTGCCAAGAGCTTGCAATGCTCTCATTCAATTGCGAAGTTTGCTGCTTTGACAGACTCATGCCCTGCCTTAACCGTTCGACATTCTGTCGTTTTTCAGATAAATCCTTCTGTATCATCATTCATTATTCTCACAACAATTCATGACTAAAAATCCGTTTCCCGGCTTTTGTTTTTAAGACTGAAAAAAAATATTGTAAACCTTCTTGTCTCCAACCTTTTTCTAACCTTATACAGGCTATGCTAATCAAATAATGTACAAAAGTACCTTATACCAAAGCTGTAGATTGCCACAGATAGGCAGCCCAACAAGATCATAATAAACAAGCAAAGGAAAATTCATATGCGTTATGTCGATCCTAATCAACCCGGTTCAAAAGTTCAGTTTAAAGCTCAGTATGAAAACCTGATTGGTGGCCAATGGGTCGCGCCAGTGAAAGGTGAATACTTTGAAAATATCTCCCCTGTAGACGGTAAAGTTTTTACCAAAGTGCCACGTTCTTCTGCTGAAGATATTGAATTGGCTTTGGATGCAGCGCATAAAGCCAAAGCCCAATGGAACGCCTCTTCCCCAACCACACGCTCAAATATTTTATTAAAAATTGCCGATCGACTTGAAGAAAACCTAGAGCTCCTTGCGGTCGCAGAAACCTGGGACAACGGTAAACCGATTCGTGAAACCTTAGCCGCTGATATTCCACTTTGTATCGATCACTTCCGTTATTTTGCCGGCTGTATCCGTGCCCAAGAAGGCGGCATTTCTGAAATTGATGAAAATACTATTGCTTACCATTTCCATGAACCACTTGGTGTGGTCGGTCAAATTATTCCGTGGAATTTCCCAATCTTGATGGCTGCATGGAAACTTGCTCCAGCATTGGCTGCGGGAAACTGCATCGTGTTGAAACCTGCGGAGCAAACGCCTGTCAGCATCTTGGTCTTGGCTGAACTCATTCAAGACCTACTCCCACCGGGCGTGCTGAATATTGTGAATGGTTATGGTGTTGAAGTCGGTCGTCCATTGGCGACCAATCCACGCATCTCAAAAATCGCCTTCACAGGTTCAACCGCTGTCGGTCAAATGATCATGCAATATGCGACTGAAAATATCATTCCTGTGACTTTAGAACTTGGTGGAAAATCACCAAATATCTTCTTTGAAGACATCATGGACAAAGACGATGAGTTCTTAGATAAAACACTCGAAGGTTTTGCCATGTTTGCGCTCAACCAAGGTGAAATCTGTACCTGTCCTTCACGTGCTTTGGTACAGGAAAGCATTGCTGATCGATTCTTGGAAATGGCAGTAGAACGTGTGAAACGTATTAAGACGGGTCATCCACTCGATACCGATACCATGATTGGTGCACAGGCATCGCAAGAGCAGCAAGACAAAATTTTAGGTTGTATCGCTACAGGTAAAAATGAAGGTGCACAGCTCATTACTGGTGGTGATCCACGCAATGAAGTCGGTACAGGTTTCTATATTGAACCAACCATTTTCAAAGGCACCAATGACATGAAGATTTTCCAAGAGGAAATCTTCGGCCCTGTGCTTTCAGTAGCAACCTTTAAAGACTTTGATGATGCCATTAAAATTGCCAATGACACGATTTATGGTCTAGGTGCAGGGGTTTGGTCGCGTTCAGCGCATACTTCATATCGTGCGGGTCGTGCTATTCAGGCAGGTCGTGTATGGACCAACTGTTATCATATCTACCCTGCACACGCAGCATTCGGTGGCTACAAAAAATCAGGGATCGGCCGGGAAAACCACAAAATGATGCTTGATCATTATCAACAAACCAAAAACTTGTTGGTGAGCTATGACACCAAACCAATGGGCTTCTTCTAAGCAGGGTTGAACAATACATGAGATAAAAAGCGAACTTCGGTTCGCTTTTTTGTTAGAAGCCTCTTCAAAGAATTCATTAAAATTTCTTTTAAAAAGCTGCAAATTTTCTTATGCTTGCTAAACAAATAACTTTATTAATTAAAAATATTTAAATAGCTATGAAATATTGTGTCTCCTGTGGAGAAAAAGCATTAGTACAACATCACTTTTGTAGTGCCTGTGGTCATTCATTTGGTGATCAAGTGTCAGACAAACCTAAGCAAGCACGTTATCCCGCATTTGTGCCCAACCAAGATGATATTTCGACCTATGAACATCATCTCAAATACTTAAACAAATTAAGCTCTTTCCAAAGCAAAGTATTCTATCTTTTCTTCTTTGGTGCTTTCGCGGTCATGTTTTTTACTTTCACAAGTGTATTTTCAGGTTGGGCGTCTGTTTCCAAAGCATTTGGATCTATATGGCTATTTCCTTTTTGTATCATCAGTTGTATTGCCATAAAATTTACAAGTTTGGACTATTGGCTTGCTAAACAAATTTATGGTCGAAATTATCGTTATAAAGACAATGGATTAAGACTCGTTTACCAAGAGCTACCAAGCGCTAAAAATCATAAAGATGAATTTATCTGTATCTTTTGCGGCAATAAACGATTCTTTCGTAAAGGTATTTATGCAAGCGATTCATGCACCGTAAATTGCACCAAATGTCAGCATTATTTATATACGGAATAAAGCTTAAGTTTTTTAAGTTAGTACCCCAAAAATAAGACTCAATACAAATGAAAGCTGAGTAAAAGTAGATGTAAGTAAGACAATCAGCCATGATCCATTCTATAATTCCACTTACATCTACAATGACTTCTGCATTCCCATTCCCGCCCTAAAACTGGTGCTCATATTCAGTAGCATTCACTCAAGTATTCGTCCAATTAGGCTGATCGTGATGAAGCCTGTAAAGCCGCCTCAACAAAATGTAAATGATCAACACCCCAATACAATTCATCATTCACAAACCAACTCGGTGCGCCAAAAACACCTCGTTCAATGGCTTCTTCGGTCACCACTTTCAGCTCAGATTTGACTTTTTCATCTTCAAGCCATGATTTAACTTGCACCACATCCAATCCAAGATCCTGCATCAATTGAATTAATTCATTGAGATCATTTAAATTGCGTGGCTGACCAAACATTGCGTTAAAAATACCCGTCAGTACATTGAGAAATACTTCAGGCTCAAATAATTGGACTGCGGTAATCAAACGCATCAACTTCAAAGTATTGATCGGAAAATACGGATTCATTTGCACGGGAATCTGCCATAGATCTGACCAGCGCTTAAGATCCCGCATGGAATAGCGTGCCTTGGCAGGCACAGCCATCGGGCTACTATTGCCTGTGGCTTTAAACACCCCACCCAATAACATCGGTTTCCAGATAATCTCTGCCTGATATTGCTTAGCAATGTGCTGAATACGGTGAAATCCAATGTAGCTATATGGGCTGCCGACATCAAAATAAAATTCAATGACTTTCATTTTTTTCGTCCTTTTTTTGCTTGTTTTTCCTAATATTTTTAAATCAGTGCTTACCAGCGTTCCATCCACGGTCGCAGATCTAATTCATGCGTCCATGCATCTCGTGGTTGCTGTGAGAGATGCCAATAATTTTCCGCAATATGTACTGGATTTAAAATACCATCTTGCTCTTTTTTTGCGTACAAATCGGGAAAAGTATCTTTAATAAAGTCGGTATCAATCGCCCCATCAACCACCACATGCGCCACATGAATATTTCTAGGCCCAAGTTCACGCGCCATACTTTGTGCCAAGGCACGAAGCGCATGTTTTGCGCCAGCAAAAGCGGCAAAGCCTGCGGCACCACGAACCCCTGCCGTCGCACCAGTAAAAATGATCGTGCCAGATTCACGAGTCACCATGCGTTTTGCCACTTCCCGACCAGTTAAAAAAGCCGAGAAACATGCCATCTCCCATATTTTGAAATATTTACGTGCGGTTTCTTCCAAAATACTACAAGGGACGTTGGCACCAATATTAAAGACCATAACCTCAATCGGGCCAATGTTTGATTCAATGTGCTCGATGAGTTCAATCACTTGCTCTTCTTTTCGAGCATCCGAACCAAAGCCAAAAGCAGTCCCTCCCTGTGCTTGAATTTCAGCAATTAAGGGCTGTAATTTGTCGACATTACGCCGCGTCATACATGCGGTATAACCACCACAAGCAAAGCGTTTGGCAATTTCACCACCGGTGGCATCTCCTGCACCAATGATCAATGCCACACCTTTGGCAGGCTTAGATATATGATTATTTCCCATGACGATCTCCTCGTGCTGGATAGTTTTTATATTCCATGGGCGATCAATTTTATTGAATAACGATCGTTACTATAACGAATACTATGTTATGGTTAATTTATCGTCAATCTTATTTTCAAGGGTGTTGCAGATGCGCTACAAACCCGAATACAAACAAAAAAAACGCCAAGAACTTTTAACCATCAGCGGACAAATTGCGAAAAAAGACGGCTTTGCCGCAACAGGTGTGGATGGATTCATGAAAGCCGCCGGCGTCACCAGTGGTGCCTTTTACTCACATTTTTCGTCTAAACAAGAGCTACTTAAAGCCTTAATTGAACATGAGTTACAACACAGTTTTGATATGTGGCAAAACAATCCACATGATAATGCGCAGGATTGGATTGAATTTGAGCTTGACCGCTATTTAACCCCTGTACATGTTCAGCATCCCGAGCAAGGTTGTTCACTCCCCACGCTTGCGAGTGAAGTAGCGCGTGCAGATCAGGACACTAAGTTGATATATGAAACTGAATTACTGCGTGGTCACGCTTTATTTAGTCAGCATCTCGGTAGCGAAGAACTCGCTTGGGCCATAATTTGCCAACTTGCTGGTGCAATTTTAATTGCGCGAGCAGCTGCAGATCCACATTTGCAAAAAACTATTTTAGACGCCAATAAGATGATTATTCGGCAATATTTAGACAGTCATCCCGCCGTATCAACGTGATTCATTTTTATGTGACAGTTCATGGAGTTAAAGACCGACAGTTTTCCGACAGACTGCTCATCTCTTTCATTTGAATTATTTAAAATCTGTATAAGCTTACCCATTTTTATGCTTTTCAAGTGTTTAAAGATTCAGCATAAATGGCACAATTCAAATAAAATCCTCTTTTCAAGGTTCTGACGACTGTGTATAACAATGAGCCAGTAAAGGAAACTCATAAGCATAGGCAAAGGACGCAAAAAAACGTTAGACTATGCAACAATCAATGCAAGTAAATGTCATTCGAGACAAACAAAAAGGTGAAGATTGATGCCGCTCAATACTGTTGAAGAGCTCGTAGCTGATATTCGTGCAGGTAAAATGGTCATCCTGATGGATGATGAAGATCGTGAAAATGAAGGCGACCTTGTCATCGCTGCGACCCACGTACGCCCTGAAGATATCAACTTCATGATTACGCATGCGCGTGGTCTTGTATGCTTAACCTTAAGTAAAGAGCGTTGCCAGCAGTTAAATTTACCTTTAATGGTCGATGCAAACGGTGCACAGCACGGTACAAACTTCACATTGTCGATTGAAGCAGCAAATGGCATTTCAACTGGTATTTCTCCTGCTGAACGTGCACATACCATTCAAACTGCTGTTGCAGCACATGCAAAACCTGCTGATATTGTTCAGCCAGGCCATATTTTCCCGCTTATGGCGCAGCCAGGTGGTGTACTACACCGTGCAGGTCATACTGAAGCAGGCTGTGATTTATCGCGTTTAGCCGGCCTAGAACCCGCATCTGTGATTTGTGAAATCATCAATGAAGACGGCACTATGGCGCGTCGCCCAGACCTTGAAGTGTTTGCTGAAAAGCATGGCTTAAAAATGGGGACCATTGCAGATCTGATTCACTACCGCATGACCAATGAACAAACGGTTGAACGTCTAGACCAGCAAACACTAGATACAGAATACGGTACATTTGAATTGTTCCGTTACCGTGAAATTGGTAATCCAGATATTCATTTAGCACTGGTTAAAGGCGAACCGAAACAAGGGGTAACCACAGTTCGTGTGCATGGTTTCAGCCCAGTTCGTGACTTATTAAAACTGAATAAACAAGATGGCGCTCCGGCGTGGAATCTCGATAAAGCACTCAAAGAAATCGCATCCAGCGATCGTGGTGTTTTAGTGTGGATTGGTCAGCGTCATTTACAGGACTTAGGCCCTGCTTTAGAAAATTTAACTGCACCGAAAAATGTTAAATCCAATGCGGCACTGTCTCAGCAGTATCAAACCATTGGTGTCGGCGCACAAATTTTACGTGATTTAGGCGTGGAAAAAATGAAGCTTCTTAGCTCGCCATTACGCTTTAATGCATTATCAGGTTTTAACTTAGAAGTGGTGGAATACATCACCGCAAATCAAACATCAGAGAAATAATCGAGGTTGCTATGGCAGTTCGCCGTATTGAAGGTATGTTACATCTCGCGAACGAAGACCGTTATGCGATTTTAGTTGGTCGTTTTAATAGCTTTGTTGTTGAACATTTGCTAGAAGGTGCCGTTGATACATTGAAACGTCATGGCGTATCAGAGGATAATATCACTGTTGTTCATGCACCAGGTGCTTGGGAACTTCCAGTGGTTGCAAAGAAACTTGCAGCTTCAGATCGTTTCGATGCCATCATCGCGCTTGGCGCAGTGATTCGTGGTAGCACGCCTCACTTCGATTTTGTTGCTGGCGAATGTGCCAAAGGTTTAGGCGTTGTTGGTCTAGACACTGGCTTACCAGTAATTAATGGTGTATTGACTACGGATAGTATTGAACAAGCGATTGAACGCTCGGGTACAAAAGCAGGTAATAAAGGTAGTGAAGCTGCCTTGACTGCTATTGAAATGGTTAACTTGTTAAAGGCTATTTAACGCTATGTCGCAAACACTTCAAGCAACTTATGCAGCAAAACGTAAAGCACGTCGCTTTGCTGTACAAGGAATTTATGAATGGCAAATGAGCCGCAATCCTGTGCATGAGATTGAAGCACGTACGCGTGTGGAAAATGCCATGCACAAGGTAGATCTCGGCTATTACCACGAGTTATTGACCGAGGTTGTTGCCAATCATGAAGCATTGGATGCGCTTTTAATCCCTGTACTCGATCGCGAAGTTGAAGCCTTAGATGGCGTTGAACTTGCAACCCTTCGTTTAGGCGCGTATGAACTCAAAGAACACCTTGAGATTCCTTACCGTGTCGTACTCGATGAAGCGATCGAGTTAGCTAAACATTTTGGCGGTGCAGACAGCCATAAGTACATCAATGGTGTATTGGATCGTTTAGCGACTACATTGCGTGCAGCAGAAAAGCAACAAGCTAATTAATTTATTAAGTAGTACGTTGTATGGCTGAGTTCTCTATCATTGATACCTATTTTAATCGTCACAGCAGCAGTGCTGTCGATTTAGGAGTCGGTGATGACTCAGCCTTGCTCACCCCTCCTCCACAGCAACAATTGGTCATCTGTGCCGATACTCTCGTTGCTGGACGTCATTTTCCTCTCGACACCAACCCACATGCCATTGGTTGGAAATCTGTTGCCGTCAATTTATCTGACATTGCTGCAATGGGCGCCAAACCGCATAGTATTTTACTGGCATTAAGCCTACCCCAAATTGATCATGAATGGCTCAAAGGCTTTAGTCAGGGTTTATATGATTGTTGCGATCAATTTGGTGTGAGTTTAATCGGTGGGGATACCACTCAAAGTCCTCATCTGACGATTTCTGTCACAGCATTAGGCTGGGTCGATATAGGCAAAGCAGTAACCCGCTCAGGCGCTCAAGTTGGTGATTTCATTTGTGTCAGCGGTCAAGTTGGCGATGCTGCATATGGATTACAGCATTTAGGACACCCACTGCAAAAGCGTTTAGATTATCCAACACCACGTTGCCAACTTGGTCAACAGCTCAAAGGCTTAGCTCATAGCATGATCGATGTCTCTGACGGCTTGGCTCAGGACTTAGGGCATATTTTGCATGCCTCTAAAGTGGGTGCAGAAATCGAGTTAGATCAACTTCCTATCGACGACCATGTAAAACAATTACAACAAGAATCCCAATGGCAGTATGCACTCGCGGGTGGTGATGACTATGAGTTATGCTTTACAATAAGCCCGCAGAATTATCAAAAACTTCTGCAACTAGAATTAGATGTAAACATTCATAAAATTGGTCAAATTACTGAGCCACTCGGGCTGCGTTACAAAAACTACGGCACTGACCATATACTAAAATTTCAGGGATATCAGCATTTTGCATAAACCAGCCATTAACTTCAAACAAATGTCTTGGGCCAACAGAATAATCGCATTCTGTGGTGTGGGCTTTGGTTCTGGTCTTGCTCCCAAAGCACCGGGAACATTTGGCTCTGCGTTTGCTTTATTGTTTATTCCTGGTTGGCTTGCAATTGGATTTATCAACTCCATTATTGTCATGATCATCATGTCAATTGTCGGCATATTTATTTGTGGTCAAACCGCGAAAGTCATGGGCGTGCATGACGATGGGCGCATTGTCTGGGACGAGTTTGCAGGACAGTCTATTACTTTCCTTCCCGTTTTATACCTCGGACAAATGAACTGGACTTGGGCACTGATTGGTTTTGCCCTATTCCGTTTATTCGATGTATGGAAGCCTTGGCCTATTCGTGTCATTGATCGTCAAGTGGGTGGCGGTTTTGGCATCATGTTTGACGATATTATTGCGGGCCTTTGGGCTGCGCTTTGCATCTGTATTTATTTTTATATTTTGTCTATGTAATAGAAACACCTAGGATTTAAAATGTCTACGAGCGTTATTATTCTTGCTGCAGGTAAAGGAACACGTATGCGTTCAAATTTACCCAAAGTATTACAACCACTTGCAGGACAACCTTTACTCGGCCATGTCATTCACACTGCAAAAAAACTACAAGCAGCAGAAATAATTACCATCTATGGGCATGGCGGTGATCAAGTACAAAAAGCATTTGCCCATGAAAATATAAAATGGGTTGAACAAGCTGAACAATTGGGAACAGGTCACGCAGTGAAAGTAACCCTGCCCGTTTTGGCTAAAACAGGTGTATCACTGATTTTATCTGGTGATGTTCCATGCATTAGTGAAGATACTTTACAAAAACTACTCAATGCATCTACTCAAACAGGTATTGGCTTAGTGACCTTAACGGTTGCTGATGCGACAGGTTACGGGCGCATTGTGCGTGAAAATGGTAAGATTCAAGCCATTGTTGAACATAAAGATGCTTCTGAAGAACAACGTAAAATCAAAGAGTTTAATACCGGTATTTATGCAGTGAGCAATGCCAAATTGCATGAATGGCTGCCAAAATTGAGCAATAATAATGCGCAAGGTGAATATTACCTGACCGATATCGTTGCCATGGCGATTGCTGATGGTCTCGAAGTTGCATCTGTAGAACCAGAGCGTGCATTCGAAGTCGAAGGTGTGAATGACCGCGTACAATTAGCAGCATTAGAGCGTGAATTTCAAAATTTCCAAGCCACACAACTGATGCAACAAGGCGTTCACCTCATCGACCCTGCTCGTTTTGACTTACGTGGCACATTAAAAGCAGGTCAAGATGTTCGCATTGACATTAATGTGATCATTGAAGGTAATTGTGAGCTCGGTGACAATGTCGAAATCGGCGCTGGTTGTGTAATAAAAAACACGCAAATTGCCGCAGGCACTAAAGTTCAACCGTATAGTGTATTTGACAGTGCTATTGTGGGTGAAAATACGCAAATTGGCCCATTCTCACGTTTACGCCCAGGTGCCAAACTTGCCAATGACGTACATATCGGCAATTTTGTTGAAGTAAAAAATTCAAGCATTGGCTTAGGCTCTAAAGCCAATCACTTCACCTACTTAGGTGATGCTGAAGTGGGTGCTGGATCAAATATTGGTGCGGGAACCATTACCTGTAACTATGATGGCGCCAATAAATTTAAAACCATCATTGGTGACAATGCCTTTATTGGCTCAAACAGCTCATTGATTGCCCCTGTACACATTGCCAATGGTGCGACCGTCGGTGCTGGCTCAACCATTACCCGTGACGTAGCAGAAAATAGTCTTGCGGTAGAACGTTCTAAGCAATTTGCCAAAGAAAACTATCAACGTCCCCAAAAATTGAAGAAATAAGAGGATAAAATTATGTGTGGTATCGTCGGTGGCGTTGCAGAACGTAGTATTACCAATATTTTAGTAGAAGGTTTAAAACGCCTTGAATACCGTGGTTATGATTCAGCAGGATTAGCACTGATCAATAAAGGTCACGTCCTTCGCGAACGTCGTGTTGGTAAAGTTGCAAATTTAGAGCAAGCTGTAGAAGAAGCTGACATTACAGGTTCTGTAGGGATTGCACATACACGCTGGGCAACGCATGGTAAGCCAACAGAGAATAATGCCCATCCACATATTTCTGGCACAGTTGCTGTTGTTCATAACGGTATTATTGAAAACTATCAAGAGCTTAAAGACGATCTTGAAGCTTTAGGCTATGTATTTACCTCACAAACAGATACTGAAGTTGTTGCGCATTTGGTCAATGATGCATTGAAATCAACACCAAGTTTATTGGAAGCGGTAAAGCAAGTTGTTCCTCAACTCAAAGGCGCTTATGCACTGGGTATCGTACACACAGATCATCCTGATGAATTAATCACAGTACGTGAAGGTTCACCACTTGTGATTGGTGTAGGTATTGGTGAAAACTTTATTAGCTCTGACCAATTGGCACTACTTCCAATTACCAATCGCTTCATTTACCTTGAAGAAGGTGATATTGCGCGTTTAACCCGTAATACCATTGAAGTATTTGTTGATGGTCAACTCGTGAACCGCCCAATTAAAGAGCTAGATGCAACGGTAAGTAACGCATCGAAAGGTGAATACAAGCATTACATGCTCAAAGAAATTTATGAGCAACCTGAAGCGATTAAGCAAACGATCTCTCAGGCATTAAATGGCAATGCACTACGTGATGATTTCTTAATCAATGCGACTGATGCTTTTACTAAAATTCAACAAGTGCAAATCATTGCCTGCGGTACCAGTTACCACGCTGGTATGATTGCCAAATATTGGTTTGAACAACTGATTGATGTACCTTGCCAAGTTGAAATTGCCAGTGAGTTCCGTTACCGCTCGCCTGTGATTGTGAATAACACCCTCTATGTGTGTATTTCTCAATCAGGTGAAACAGCCGATACTTTAGCTGCACTGCGTGATACACAAAAGCGTGCTGCTGCTAAAGGCTTAGACATTACCACCATGACTATTTGTAACGTTGCGACGTCTTCAATGGTCCGTGAAACCAACTACAGCTTGTTGACTCTTGCAGGCCCTGAAATTGGTGTGGCTTCAACCAAAGCATTTACTACGCAGCTTGCAGCACTCATGCTTTTAGTTCTAAAAATGGGGCAAATTAAGCAGACCATTTCTGAAACTCAAATTGCTGAAATTATTGCAGACTTGTGGCATACGCCTAAGGTGATTTTAGATACGCTGCAAAACAATGCAGAAATTTTGCGTTTATCTGAGCTTTTTGTTGAAAAGAATCACTGCTTATTCTTAGGCCGTGGTACTGAGTTCCCTATCGCACTTGAAGGTGCTTTAAAACTCAAAGAAATTTCATATATTCATGCAGAAGGTTATGCTGCCGGTGAACTTAAACATGGTCCATTGGCTTTAGTGGATAACGACATGCCTGTTGTGATTCTAGCACCGAAAGATGACATGCTGGATAAACTCAAATCAAATATGGAAGAAGTCCAAGCACGTGGCGGTGAGTTATTTGTTTTCGCTGATGAAAATAGTGGGATTAAAGCCAAAGAGCGTCAACATGTGGTCTTTGTACCGAGTGTGAGCGCATTACTCGCTCCTATCGTATACAGCGTTCCTGTGCAATTACTTTCATACCATGTTGCTGTATTACGTGGAACTGATGTCGATCAGCCACGTAACTTGGCGAAGTCTGTGACGGTGGAATAATAATTTTTGATCAAGGGCTGGAATTTCCAGCCCTTTTTTCTATAGTTGGAAATAACATGACAAAGCTTACTTGTTTTAAAGCCTATGACATCCGCGGTAAACTCGGTACAGAACTGAACGAAGAAATTGCTTATAAAATCGGTCGTGCTTATGGGCAAATTTATCAACCAAAAAAAATTGTGGTGGGCTGCGACATCCGTCTCAGCAGTGAAGATTTAAAACAAGCCACCATCAAAGGTCTGAATGATGCGGGTGTTGATGTATTAGATTTAGGTATGACGGGAACTGAAGAAGTCTATTTCGGTGCCTTTCATCTAGATGTTCAAGGTGGGATCGAAATCACGGCAAGCCACAACCCGATGGACTATAACGGCATGAAATTGGTCCGCGAAAATGCACGTCCGATTGGAGCGGATTCAGGCTTAAAAGAAATTCGTTTATTGGCTGAATCAGGCAACTTTAATGAAGTTATCACTAAAGGCAAAACTGAAAAATACAATATTCTGCCTGAATATATTGATCATTTAATGTCGTATATTGATCCTGCCAAAATTCGCCCACTCAAATTGGTTATGAATGCAGGCAATGGTGCGGCTGGTCATGTGGTTGATGCCATTGAAGCAAAATTTAAACAACTTAACCTTCCAGTAGAAT
This sequence comes from Acinetobacter sp. YH12140, assembly GCF_013418475.1. NCBI lineage: Bacteria > Pseudomonadati > Pseudomonadota > Gammaproteobacteria > Moraxellales > Moraxellaceae > Acinetobacter > Acinetobacter sp. YH12140. The sequence goes on along the minus strand of NZ_VPBZ01000010.1, from coordinate 73,791 downwards.
TGATTAAAATTCATAATGATGCTGATGGTACTTTCCCGAATGGTATTCCCAACCCGATTTTAGTTGAAAACCGTGACAGTACCCGTAATGCTGTGATTGAACATCATGCAGATATGGGTATCGCTTGGGATGGTGACTTTGACCGCTGCTTCTTATTTGATGAAAAAGGCCAATTTATTGAAGGTTATTACATCGTCGGTCTATTGGCGCAAGCATTCTTACTGAAACAGTCTGGTGAGAAAATTGTGCATGACCCGCGTCTGGTTTGGAACACCTTTGATGTCATTGAACAATACCAAGGTGAAGCCATTCAATCAAAATCAGGACATTCATACATCAAAGAAAAAATGCGTGAGCATAATGCCGTGTATGGAGGCGAGATGAGTGCACATCATTATTTCCGTGATTTTGCTTACTGTGACAGTGGTATGATTCCATGGTTATTGGCAATTTCTGTACTCTCAGAAACCCAGCAAATACTGTCTTCACTGGTTGAAGGCATGATTGAAAAGTTCCCTTGCTCGGGTGAGATCAATTTTAAAGTTGCAGATACTCAAGCCACGATTCAAAAGATTTTTGATCACTTTGCCGATCAAAATCCTGCGATTGATGAAACGGATGGTGTCAGCCTAAATTTTGGTGCATGGCGCTTCAATGTTCGAGCATCAAATACAGAGCCATTATTGCGCTTAAATATTGAGAGTCGAAAAGATCAAAATCCAAAACCAATGCAAGACTATGTGGATGAATTAACACAGCTGATTCAAGCTTAATTATTTTTTTAATATTAATAAACCATTCAACTCATTCAATAAGTTGAATGGTTTATTTTTTTAGCTTAACTAGAAAGAAATTCTATCTAAGCTGACGACTGATTAAAATAGTGAACGATCTAATGGAATTTCGACTCCAATAGATACTCCCGCATCTTGACCATAGACATCAGAATCACTCACCCATCCATTCATTTTCAATGGCGCATTCGGTTTTAAGTAATGTGTCCAAGTAAGATCTAAAGCTTTAATTTCATCTTTTTGAGTAAATGCATGATTATTTATCGAATTTGATTGATTAACTTTTGCCACCATTACTCGCCCATTTAAGCGATTCATAACATCAAAGCGAATGTCTCCACCCAGACTTAGCATTTGACCATCCCCGCCCATGGCATGCCCTAGCGGGAAGCCGTGTTGGTAATAACCATCTTGATAAATATAGTGATTATAGGAAATACCTTGTACGTCGCTATTGGTTCGAGTATCAGCCCATTCTGCATACACCTGCAAAGGTAAATTATTCAATTGTGAAGAATAATCGATACCTGCTAAATACATTTTTTTTGAAGGAAGAAGCCCAGCTTCATCTTCACCGACATATTGCCCATAAAGGCTAATCGGCACACCACTCCAGTGGTTTAAATTAAGGCGTGCATCAAAACCCGCAATTTGATTAGACTTATCTAGATCGCCATCATAAAAGTTGTCATTACCTTTAATTGCATTCCATAATGAGTCAAAACTTTCTGAGCGCCCTTCACCTCCCCATTGAAGAATTCGAGAAGCACCAAGCTCCAAGTACGGCAATGGCTGTGCAGTTAAACGAAATCCCAATAGTTTGGCATCTGGAATTGCATCGTAATCATCTAATTGACCTGCAAAGGCTTGATATTGCCAAGGACCAATCCATGACAGCCACTTTGTTTCAAATGCTTGTTGTTCAGCACGCTGCATGGTCAATCCATACACTGGACGGCTTGCATCACCACGGATTAGGCTTCCTTCATGTCCAGGACCCCAATAGGTAGGGATTTGACCAGCAATCAACCATTGATTCCATAATTTACCCGCAATATACGAACCTTCTACATTTACATCTTGCCCATGATCAATGATTGGATCTTTTTCAGCATTTACTCGCAGTCTTGCATCCCACTGCTTTCCACCTGCATTCAATTCAAGCGCCGCTTGATATTGCGATTTTTGCTCATCTGCAAATTTTTGCGGGATGTTTTGTGGATCTGTTTCAGCAAATAAAGCGAGCTTAATAGAGGTATTTTCTGCTTCTAAATTTGCCATAACCGAATTGAGAACTTTCTGCTGAGCATTATTTTCAATTTTCGCAATAGATAACGCACGCTGAATTTCTTCACCGCTCAATGGCCAAGTCGAAGTGCTAATTTGGATCACACCTTGTTGGTTTAGCCAATTTAGATCTGTACGTAGATCATTATTATTCAAAATGATCCCTTGAGCGTAAACCGGCAGAGCTAGAGAAGAAAAAATCGCAAGTGATAGAACTCTAAGTGTTTGATATTTCATATATTATTTCAATCAATTTATCTTTCACATATGATAACGATTTTTTTCAAATAAAAGATAAGATCTATTATTATTTTTGCACAATCAATACACGACTCAATATTTAAGTTAAATAGTTAGAAGTATGGCAAATACAAAATTCGCCATACTGTCTTTAATGAATTTACATACTAAATTTTAATATTAGTTATAACCATTCGGATTTTGCTTTTGCCAGTTCCAGCTATCCTTCAACATATCTTCTAAACCATATTGAGGCTGCCAATCTAACTCTGCGACAGCACGGGCATTTTCAGCAAATGAGGTTGCAACATCACCTTCTCGACGAGGTACGTATTCAAAAGGTATCTCAATACCATTTACCTTCTCAAAAGTATCTCGAATCTGTTTTACTGAAATCCCATTGCCTGTACCAATATTCCAAGCGCGGCATCCTTGCGTTTTTAAACGATGATTCAAAGCGCATAAATGTGCATTCGCCAAATCGACCACATGAATATAATCACGAACACCTGTACCATCTACAGTGTCATAATCATTGCCAAAAATTGACAACTTATCACGACGGCCGACTGCCACCTGTGTGACATAAGGCATCAAATTATTGGGTATCCCTTGTGGATCTTCACCAATTTGACCACTTTGATGTGCGCCTACCGGGTTAAAATAACGCAGCAAAGCGATTGACCAACGCTCATCTGCAGCTGCTAATTTTTCTAGCAATTGCTCAACAATCAGTTTGGTATAGCCATAGTTATTGCTTGGCATACCTGTAGGCATGGTCTCATTCAAAGGTGAAATATTGGCTTCATCATAAACTGTTGCCGATGAACTAAAGACCAACTTAAAAACTTGAGCACGCTCCATCGCTTTAACCAAGCTAATTGAACCCGAGATATTATTTTCAAAATATTTTAGTGGCTCTTTTTGGCTTTCACCCACAGCTTTTAAGCCTGCAAAGTGAATCACTGCATCAATAGAATGATGCTGAAAAATTTGATCTAAAATTTGCTGATCGAGAATATCACCTTCAACAAAATCTAATTTTTTAGCTGTCAACGCTTGAACACGTGCTAAAGATTCGACAGAACTGTTGGACAAATTATCCAGTACAACAACGTCATGCCCTGCGCTCAAAAGTTGAATACAAGTATGTGAACCAATATAACCTGCACCACCTGTTACTAAAATTTTAGCCATTGGTTTTTCCTAATAATATTTGTAGTAAGCCTTGCGTTGAACCATCTAAATCCGAAATATCCTTTCGATCACCATTTAATATTGGAAGTAGCTGATTGGCAATTTCTTTGCCTTTTTCTACACCCCATTGATCAAATGGGTTAATGTTCCAAAGCACCGACTGTACAAAAACTTTATGTTCATACATTGCGATCAACATGCCCAAACTATATGGATTTAGCTCTTGTAATAAAATGGTTGAACTTGGTTGATTGCCTTCATATTGTTTATATTCCGGCAAATCTTGTACTTCATGTTGATTTAAAGCTTGATTACCAAATGCCAGTAAGCGCGATTGAGCCAAACAATTGGATAAGGCCAAATGATGCTGTTCCACCAGCGCCTCTGCATTATCGACATAGGTAAATTGTTGGGCCTGATAGCGCTGCACTGGCGCAATGAAATCACAACTCACTGCTTGACTGCCTTGATGCAGTAATTGGTAAAAAGCATGCTGAGCATTCGGTCCCACTTCCCCCCATATAATCGGGCAAGTATCCCAATCCACTTTTTGACCATTACGCTGAATCGATTTACCATTCGACTCCATTTCCAACTGCTGCAAATAAGAGGCGAAATATTTCAAACGCCCATCATAGGGCAGCACTGCATGAGTCTGAATATCAAGGAAATTATTATTCCATGCACCCAATAAGCCCATTAATACAGGAATATTTTGTTCGAAAGGTGCCGTCTGAAAATGCTGGTCTACCGCATATGCGCCAGCTAACAGTTGTTCAAAGCCATCAACTCCGATCGTCAGTGCAATCGGTAAACCAATACTTGACCAAAGTGAATAGCGACCGCCGACCCAATCCCAGAGCAAAAATTGGTTTTCGGCTGCAATGCCCCATTCGGTCATTTTATCTGCTTTGGTAGATACACCAATAAAATGATGCTTTAAAATTTGTGATTCTTGTCCAAGTGCTTTTTCAAGCCATAAACGTACTGTTTGCGCATTAGATAAGGTATCAATTGTCCCGAACGATTTTGAAGATATAATAAACAGCGTGGTTTCGGGCCGAAGTTGATGCAATAAATCTGAAAGCTGACTACCATCAATGGTCGAAACAAAATGTACATCGAGTGGCTTATATGTGGATTTTTTGAAATCAGATAAGGCATGGCTCACCATCAGTGGTCCTAAATCTGACCCTCCGACACCAATATTGACCACATCTTGAATGACTTCACCAGTTGCGCCGCGGCACTGGCCAGCATGAATTTTTTCTACCAAAGCATACATACGCTCAAGTTGTGTATGCACTTGTTTTGCTAATTCAGTATGAGACTGATCATCTTTAGGTAACCGCAGCGCCCAATGCATGGCTGCACGCTGTTCGGTATAATTAATTTCTTCAGTAGAAAATAAACGCTTTATCCACGAGGTTAAATCTTGTGTCTGTGCCCACTGGACTAGATTTTTGACAACGGGCTGATTGATTCTATGCTTACTAAAATCAAAAACCACCGGTTCTAAAGTCACAGAGAATTTTTCGAATCGCTGAGTGTCCTCAGCAAAGAGTTGTGTTAAATGCTTATTTTCAAATTTAGTTTTTAAACCATGAAGACTGCCTAAAACTGAATCTAAATTTTGTACAGCATAAGGTTGAGTTTTAACAGCCATTAACGTCCTACTCCCATATATGCAAAACCTTGAGACTTCACATACGCTGGATCATAAATATTGCGACCATCCAAAATAAGTGGGTGCTGCATGGTTTTAAGCAATTCGGTATAATCAGGACTCCAATATTGTTTCCATGCCGTCAGTAAGCACAAAGCATGTGCATCTTGCACTACCTCATATTGCTCTGTGCAATACATAAGATCAGGTCGCTCACCATATATTTTTTTCATTTCATCCAAGGCTTGAGGGTCGTGTAATTTAACTTTTACACCTTGAGCCCATAGTGCTGCCAACATGGCATGAATAGGAGATTGTTTCGTACTAGACGTTTTTTCTTTAAATGCAGCGCCCCATATCGCAACAGTTTTCCCTTTTAAATCACCATGATAATAATTCCACAATTTACGGAATAAAACTTCTTTTTGCTGCTCATTAATGTCCCAAACTTGAGCAAGGAGTTGGCTATTTGCACCCACACCTGACACCGTATGCGTTAGGGTCTGAATATCATGTGAAAAGTTTTCTCCACCAAAGCCTGCCCCCGGATAGAGATAAGATCCTCCAATACGATTATCCGCAGCCATCCCCTGACGAACTGACTCAATATCAATGCCTAATTTCTCAGCAACCATTGCTAAGTCATTGATATAACTAATTCGTGTCGCCAACATGCCAGAGATACTCAGTTTGGTAAATTCAGCATCTAAAATGGGCATAAATAAATATTGCTGCTGACGTGGGAATAAAGGGCGTAAGAGTTCCTTAATTTTAATTTGAGCAACATCCGATGCAGCTCCAACAATCAACTGCTTGGCTTGTGCAAAGCTTTGTAAAGCGTTTCCTTCCTGAATCATGTCGGGTAAATAGACCCACTCATCTTCATGCAAAATTTTTACAAACTTTTCTGTCCCATGCAGTCCTAAAGTAGACGCATTGATCATCAGTTTAGGGTGAATAATGGGACGTTGTTTGATGTTTTGAAGAATCTCAATACATTGCTTTTCTTCAGCTGGGTTAAAACTGAAGAAATAGGCATCTGCATCTAGTGGAATATCATTAAAATCACAGTATTTTAAAAAACTACTTTGTTGTTTGTTGAGTAGATTTTTTACAGCTTCATCTTGCAGATACATTAGTTCGCTTTCATACGTTTTCAGTGGTTCATACCAAAAAACGTGATGACCGCATTCTGCTAGCAAAGCAGCAAATACACCTGAAAAAAGTGTTTGTCCAAATACTGCAACCTTCATATCAGTCTCTTTTTATAATTTTAGTTCTTTGATCAGCGCTTTAAATTCCTCACCTAATTTTGGATGGTCTACGCCATAATGTAAAACTGCTTTCAGATAACCCAATTTACTGCCGCAATCAAAGGTTTGCCCTTTCATGCGATAGGCTTCCACTGTATCGGTCGCTTGCAAAGCTGCAATTGCATCGGTCAACTGAATCTCATTACCTGCCCCTTTAGGCGTATTTTCAAGTAATTGCATAATTTTGGCAGGTAAAATATAGCGACCCACTACAGATAAATTTGATGGCGCAGTACCGACAGCAGGTTTTTCCACGATACCTTGCATTTGAATGCTATGCCCTTCGGCAGGTATAGATGCAACATCGACAATACCGTACTGATCTACCAAATGATCTGGTACAGCTTCCACCATAATTTGTGATGCATGGGTTTCATCAAAACGTTGGATCATTAAACTCAAATCATTGGTTTCCGATGAGTCTTTTACAAGAACATCTGGTAATAGCACAGCAAAATTAGCATCTCCCACAACAGATTTGGCACACAGTACAGCATGACCTAAACCAAGTGGCTGAGGTTGGCGCACACTGATTACACTCACATGTGGCGGTAAAATTTCGGTAATTTCTTTGAGTAAATCAAATTTCTTTTTATTTTCTAGGGTGGTTTCTAGCTCAAAACTGCGGTCAAAGTAATTTTCAATCGATGCTTTGGAAGAATGTGTCACTAAAATAATTTGCTCAATGCCAGCAGCAACTGCTTCTTTCACCACATATTCGATGGCTGGGCGGTCTACCACTGTGACCATTTCTTTGGGAATAGATTTACTGGCAGGTAGAAACCGTGTACCAAGGCCTGCGACTGGGAGAATGGCTTTTTTAATCATCACACATTATTCACTATCTAAATTTTATTAATTTACTTTATCTTTAACTTTCTTAGGTTCGTTACCTTCAAACAATGAAGGTCCGACATGACCTGGTGCATTAATACCTTCTCGTTTGGTCATCACACCGACTGTTTTAAACATGATCTTGAAGTCAACCAAAGTATTATGGTTATCTACATACCAAACGTCGCATTTAAAGCGTTCTTCATAATCAAGTTCATTTCGACCACTTACCTGAGCTAGGCCAGTCATACCGGGTTTAACTTCCAAACGACGGGCTTGTTCTGGTGAATATAATGCTACAAAGTCTTTAAGCATTGGTCTAGGTCCCACAATACTCATATCCCCCTTTAAAACATTTATGAGTTGTGGCATTTCGTCTAAACTAGTGGAACGAAGTTTTTGTCCAAAAGGCGTAATACGCTTTTCATCTGGTAATGGATTGCCGTCTTTATCCACTGCATCTTTCATCGACCGGAACTTAATCATTTTAAAAAGCTTGCCGTCTTTTCCTGGGCGTTCTTGCAGAAAAAAGATTGGAGAACCTAGATTTTTACGGACCTTAAAAGCAACCAAGCAAAAAATTGGTGACAAAAGGATTAAGGCTATTAGTGAGATGACAACATCAACTAAACGTTTCATTACTAAAATTACCACTCTTATTTATGAACTTTTTTTCGAAGAAAAGTATTATAAATTTTACCTAACAATGAACTAGGCAAAAGTCTAAATGAAGATCTTAATAAGAAAAGAATGTTAGCATGTATTGGGCTTTGCAATTTAAGTTCTTTTTTTAATTTTAGTAATTGTTTTTCACTTTTAATATATTCGTAACCTTTACGACGAGCATGCATACCATTCCCCACTCTTGCATATAAGATCACATCAGGTAAATTTGCTACTATATATCCCGCCCCAATTACTCGAAGCCAAAGATTATAATCTTCCATAAACAGATGATGCTCATAACCACCCAATTCTGTAATCACACTTTTTTTGTAAGCCACTGTCATATGGTTAAATGGACAGCGATTTTGTGCAAATTTCTTTATTTGCTCATAAGTTGTAGGTACAGCTTTGAGTACATCCACATCTGAAATATTTTGATCAAACTCTAAAATCTGACCACCAAACAAGACTACATCCGAATTCTGTTGTATAAATTGAATCTGCTTTGCAAATCGATCAGGTGTACAAATATCATCTGTATCCATGCGAAAGACCCATTCATTTGAACAGTACTTTAAGCCTTCATTCAAAGCTTTACCCAAACCAATATTTTGGCTTAATGGAATGACTTGCAAAGGCTGACCAATGATCTGCTGCCATTTTTCTACACATTGTGTAAGCTCATCACCAATTGGACCATCTAAAACTAAAATTATCTCATTGGGTTGAATCGTTTGGTCTTTCCAAATGCTTTGGAAACACTGCTTTAAAGCTAAAGGGTTTTCTTTATGGTATAAAGATAATAATACAGAAAATTTCATTTATTAAGACTCATATATTTTCAAGTATTTCAATGCCATTTGTTTTGAAGAAAGACTATCAACCTCATAAATATTTTTGATTTTGAATTTATCTGCATTATAGATATAATCAGCTAAATCAGGATTACTATTAATAAATTCACTATGAGGTGGAATATCTGATAATAATCCTTTACATCCGCATGAAACAGCTTCAATTATACTCATTGGATAACCTTCCGCAGAAGAATTTGAAATAACATAATCTGCAATTTGATAATAATAGCTAGGGTTTGAAACAGCACCCATAAATAATACATTTTTGTTACTAAGTTTTTTACATATTTCTAACTCTTCACCATCACCTAATATGATTAGAGCATTATCTCCTGAATAATGTTGATTGAAAATTGATATCAACTCAGGAACTCTTTTTCTTCTAATAACACGGCCAGAGTAAATGAATATTTTGTTAAATTTATGTAAGGACATTTCATTTATCCTATTAATTTTATCTTCAATCTTCAAAGGATAAAATATATTTTGATCAACCCCATTATTAATAAATCTGACATTAATTAGAGTGGGAATCCATGATAAAATGTAATCACTGACTGACTTTGAACAACCAACAATTTTATGGAAACCACCATACTTTAAAGTCATAAAATGTGAAATAGAACCCAAAAATCCCTTAACAACACCGTATTCTTTAATATAATCTTTAAAGAACATACAATGTATAGTAGAGATTTTTTTTGCTTTGGTTTTTAATTTTCTAGATATTTTATCAGGATAATATCCATGGGAATGTAAAACATCAATCTCTTCAAGTAAATATTCAATATTTTCATTTTCATATTTATATACACCTAAACTATTTAAGGACAAAAAAACTTCTAGATAATTATTATCACAACTTTCTCTTAAATAAATAATTTTTGTCTTAACCCCAACAGCCTCATATTCTTTACAAAGATTTAAAACGACATTAACAGGACCACAGTTTGTAATCATAGGCAATATAAAAGCAACTTTCATTATACACCCCTATGGCAATGGTGAAAAGTAGTTTTCTATCAAATTAGGCAATTGCAACTCCAATGTAAAATACAAACTAAATAGAGAATAAATTATAACTAATAAAGTTACAAAAAAACGATCAAATCTTAATTTTAAGATTAACGGGATAATAAAAATTTCTGCAAAACAAAAAATATTTGACAACCTACCACTTAAAATTAAAAAATCATAAAAACCAAATCGGAAGGATATCCCAATAGCGTAAACCATTATTAGAACACTTAGAATAGAATTCCTAACCCTAAAGATTAAAAAAACAACCAACAAAAGCAATCCTCTTAAATTTGCAGGATGAAATAAATCTCTAGTCTCTTCCAAAGTAGAGTATGTTTGAATTCTATCAATATAAGATATACCATACACCATTAAAAAACGACACATAGCAAATGAAACGAACATTAAAGTTATTATCATAAAAATAAATTTATAATTATCCTGATCTATAAACCTCTTTATTTTTTTTTGACGTAAAATTAAAAAAAATAAAAAAGGTGAAACAACCGTATGTGTAAAAAGTGCAGAAGTCATGGCTAACGAAGCCAGAATTTTTCTTCTGTTTGTATAAATTAATGACAAAAAATAAAATCCTAAAACTACAGCCAAACCTTGCCTAATTTGCATCCACTGATGATAAAAATAAAAAGTTGATGAGTAGCATAAAACAACATATACAGGATTAACATTAAAATTATTTGATGTTTTTTTTATAAAATAAAATATCAAAATAGAATAGAAAAATAAAAAATATCTGAAATCCAAATCAAAATATTTAAAAGGATAGGCTAAATATGCAAAACCAACCTCCATATAAGTTTGGCCATAAAAAACACTAGGAGCTAATGAGTATGAAAAAATATTTTCATACACTATTTTATAATTATAAGTATCAGGGGTATCCCCACGTAAACTTGCGATTAAGGAAAAAAATATCACTATAGGCAAGTAAATTAATGAAGTTAAGCGAATAGTGATACTTTTCATAAAATACAAATCCTTTTAAATAAATTTCAAGCAAATTTCTTTCATATCATCTGCTAATCTCAGATAGTCATTTTTATTAACTATTTTTACATCCTTATCAATTTTAGAACCTGAAAAATCAAAATTCGTTTTAAATTTTCCACTCTTAGGATCAACATCAATTCTATTAAATAAATCTAAAATCCCTTCAAACCTACATGTATCTACAAAATTATCAAATCCATTTACATATATTACTGGTGTACCCATAGCTAAACATGGTAAAGCACAATGTATACGTGAAGTAATCACTAGCTCTGCAGTTGAATACTTTTCTAATAAATTGTTAGCATGTTCAAAACGTCTATCATGACTAACGCCTTGACTTGGTAAAACTTGGCACTCATAATGAGCATTACAGAGTAATTCTTTTGTGAATATTTTAGACAGATGATTATTTAATTTATTCAATTTTAAAATATCACCCTTAATTACCCCTTTAATAGCTTGCTTCATAGATGAAAACATATATTTACTTTGCGGGTAATTATAAAGTGGATCTACTATATATATACCTTTCCTTTCAATATTTTCTTTCTTATAACGATCTAAGGTTAAAGTTAAACAGCCTGAAAAATAAGCTTTAATACCAACACTTTCCAATAATTTTAATGTATTGATATCTCTACAACCGATAGGCTGATGCTTTTTAAGATAACTAATCCCTTCCTTAGAAAGAATAGAATCTACAGCATTACTATTTATATGAAAAGCAACAAATAATGGATCAATTTTTTCTGACGGAATCCAGCTATTATTTTTTGTATGAGTAAACCAACCATTCATAATTAGCTTAGCATTCTCTTCACTAAATTTTGAAGCGCGTTCTCTATTTATATAATAGTCTGGTTTCCCAACAAAACCTTGTGCTGCCAAACTTTGCACATAATCACCCACATTATAATGACCACCTACATCATCATAAACCATTACAGCTTTCTTAAATTTTTTCATCATTCTAAACCTAAATCAACTATTAAAATTCAACTTATTTCTTACTATATCACAACATTTCTTTATCTCACTTTTTGGAATACATAAAATTAATAGATATATTAAAAATACCAACTCTAAAGTCACGTTAATAAATATAAAATCAGACAAACTCGACACATCAAAATTCAAATTAAATTGCAGAATATTCAATATAAACAAAAAAATAAATATCATTATTAAGTTTTTCACATAAAGGTTTAATTGAGGTGACTTCAACTCCTGTAATAAACCTTTCTTAAAATAATAAAACCTAAATAAAAAACTAAAAAAGCTAACAGTAATCGTACTTAGTATTGCCTTCTCAGCCATTCCATAAGTTTTAATTAAAAAATAACTCAGAGGTAAATTTAGTAACAATATAAAACTTATTACAATTTGATATTTTTTAATATCACCTCTCGCATGGGCTGACATCCAGAATGGTCCTGATATACCATCTATTATTGCTACAAAAATTACTATTTTTGAAAAAACTAAAGTATATTCAGGTAATTCTTTATCTAACCAATTACTTAAAATATACTCACATGAAACTAAAAATGGTATTGACATTAAGCTAATCAAATAAAGTGAATATCTAGAAGCTAATAAAACTAATCCAACATGCCTTTTCACATCTCCTTTTACATAAGACTCGACAATTTGAGGATTAAAGGCCATTTGTAAATTTGATACAAAATTATTAAGTAATGCATTAATTTGTTGAGATATCGCAAAAGAAGCATTAGCAACTACACCAAAAAAAATATTAAAAAGAATAGTAACACCTTGATTTGAAGTTACAGAAGATATTTGCCCTAAAATATTCCATCCAGAAAAACTTACTATTTTTTTAGTTAGACTCATATTATTTTTCATGCTGTAATTAATCTTATACCTTTTACCAACAAGAAAAATATAACAAAAAAACATTATAATTGAAGAAAAAAGTAAAGCTAGACCATAATATATTAATAAATTACTTGTTAAAAAAACAAGAATCAAAGCGGATAAAAATTTTAAAATAGCATCCAATATACTCAAATAGGCATACAATGTCATTTTTTCTTTTGCAATTAACATCGCTTGATATGGAACCGAAATTATTGTAAATATTAAAGAAAAAATAGCTAGATGATAAATTACTTGTGCTTCAAAAAACTTTTCCTTAGGAATATTTAAATGATTACCTAAAAACCACAGTCCTATAGTCTCTGCAAGAACAAATAATACTACCGATATAACGACATGTACATTAAATGATATTGAAAATGTATTTTTTACTTCTTTTAAATCTCCTGTCGCATATGCTACATTCAAAAATCTTTGTGTTCCATTTCTCATTGCATTATTCAAAAATGAAAACAGTAAAACAAAACCAGTAACTAAATTTAATATACCAAAATTCTCAATGCCTAACGATTTATATACTAACTTAATCGAAATTAAGGATAAAATGATTACAAACACCATCCTAATATATAAAAAAATCGTATTAGTAAAAATTCTTTTGTTTTCATTCATTAAAAATTTCTCACACGACCCTTATATTAAACTTACTAAATAATGAATTTATATCCAAAAACATATTCCTCTAAGATCTTATAGATTTCTTTTTTTCTAAATTGAGAATTTGATAAATATAATTCATCCATTGCTTTAAAAACATTTTTTATTGTATTTAATTCACAATAAAATTCGTAGGATTTTATGATTCGCTCATGCTCCGTTTTTTCCACATTATCCGCATCAATCAACAATTCTTCATAGAGCTTTTCACCCGGACGTAAACCTGTAAATTGTATCGCAATATCACCTATACCATTTTCATCTATAGCTCGAAAACCACTCAAACGAATCATTTGTCTAGCTAAGTCTACTATTTTAACTGGCTCACCCATATCCAATAAAAACACATCGCCCCCTGTCCCCATCGCACCTGCCTGAATCACAAGCTGAGCTGCCTCAGGAATGGTCATAAAATAACGCGTGACTTCTGGGTGCGTTACTGTAACAGGCCCGCCTTGAGCAATCTGCTTTTTAAACAAAGGGACGACAGAACCTGACGAACCGAGTACATTACCAAAACGTACAATACTGATTTGAGTTTTCGGATTCGTTGATGCTAAACCTTGGCAATATAACTCTGCCATTCTCTTAGATGCACCCATGACATTAGTTGGACGTACTGCTTTGTCGGTTGAAATCAGTACAAAAGTTTCAACACCTTGTGTCACAGCGGCATCGACACTGCGCTGTGTACCAATTGAGGTATTATAAATACCTTCAAATGGGTTTGCCTCCACAAGCGGCACATGCTTATAAGCAGCCGCGTGATACACCGTTTGTACCGCATACTGTTGCAATATACGTTCTAATTTTTGCTGATTGGTGACAGAACCTAGCACTGGAATAATTTGTATATCAGATGCCTGCAATTCACGATCAATCGAGTACAAAGCAAATTCAGACATTTCAAACAGCACCAGAATTTTCGGCTGATGCTTCACGATCTGACGACAAAGTTCAGAACCGATCGAACCACCCGCCCCTGTCACCATGACCACTTTATTTTTAATATTTTTTTCTAATAATTCAGGTTTCGGCGGTACAGGATCACGGCCCAATAGGTCGATAATATCCACTTCACGAATATCTGAAACTTGAACTTGACCATCGACCAGTTGGGTTACCCCTGGCAGTTCCATAATTTTGACATCTGCCGTATCAAAAGACTCAATAATCTCTTTTTTCCGTGCACGACCAACGGAAGGCATTGCAAGTAATACTTCTTCAATGCCAAATTTTCCAAGTTTTGCTTGCGCTTTTTTGGGTGAATAAATTTTTAAACCACTCAGTGACTGACCTTGTAAGGAGCGCTTATCGTCAATAAAACACACCGGTAAATAATCATCTGAGCGGTTTAAAGCTGCTGCAATTTGTTGTCCTGCCAGCCCTGCGCCATAAATTGCCACACGTTTACGGCTTTGCTTTTTGGCAAAAGTTTTAAGCGTTGCATAGCGAATGACTGCACGGCTCCACCACATGTATGAAAACAGCATAAAGCCATACATCAGTGGAATACTCATCGGAATAAATGCGACATTAAATTTTTTAATCGTGTACAGCGCCACGATTTGAATAAATGTTCCGACTAAAATTCGCAGCAAATAATCTTCATTAAATGAACGCACAATTGCACGGTAAATACCGAGCAATGCAAAAATAGCAATGCCACAAATACCGACATAAATATACCAAGCATCCAGTCCTTGCATGATCTGAACATTGGGACGTGCCAAACGGATAGCATAAGCCAACCACATCATTAACGGTAAAATACAGATATCCATCAGCACCAAAACGATTTGTTTTTGGCGACGCGGTAATGATGCTATAGAACGGATAAAGTCTTTCACAACGTGCTCGAATCAGGTAAAGAGGAATAATCGCGCGTATATTATACGCGCTTTTCTGGTTTA
Organism: Acinetobacter sp. YH12140; assembly: GCF_013418475.1. Classification (NCBI taxonomy): domain Bacteria; kingdom Pseudomonadati; phylum Pseudomonadota; class Gammaproteobacteria; order Moraxellales; family Moraxellaceae; genus Acinetobacter; species Acinetobacter sp. YH12140. The sequence goes on along the minus strand of NZ_VPBZ01000010.1, from coordinate 58,434 downwards.
GATTTTTGTGATCACCGCTTGGATCGCATCCACGGTTTTCTGCAAGCTGTGCTCAGATAATGTTGGGTGTACAAGGAACATTAAGCTTGTTGTACCGAGCTGTTTAGCTTGCGGTAAAGACTGCGCAGGACGCCAAGGCGTACCATCAAATGCTTTTTCTAAATACACTTCTGAACACGAACCGCTAAAACAAGGCACATTCAATGCATTGATTTCTGCCATGATTCGATCACGCGACCAGCCGTCGGGTAAAGCATCGACATTGACTTGCACATAGCATTTATAGGCTGCATGCACATATTCAACAGATGGTTTTGCTACAGTAAAATACGGACTATTTTCAAACGCCGCTTGGATACGCGCCATATTGGCATTACGTTTTGTAGTCCATTCTGGCATTTGTTTGAGTTGCAGACGACCAATGACCGCCTGCATTTCCATCATGCGCCAGTTGGTACCAAATGAATCATGCAACCAACGGAAACCCGGTGGATGTTGTTTGTTATAGACGCTATCAAAGTTTTTGCCGTGATCTTTATACGACCACATTTTTTTCCACAGACTTTCGTCATTGGTAGTGACTATGCCGCCTTCACCGCCCGTGGTCATAATTTTGTCTTGGCAAAATGACCATGCGCCTATATGACCGATGGAACCAGCTGATTTTCCTTTGTACATTGCACCATGCGCTTGGGCACAATCCTCAATCACAAAAATGCCTTTTTCCTCAGCCAACTGCATGATCGGATCCATATCACACATCCAGCCTGCCAAATGTACACAAATAATCGCTTTGGTATTCGGCGTAATCACTGCTTCAATGGTACGGCGTGAGATATTCTGTGAATCTAGCTCTACATCGGCAAAAACTGGATTAGCTCCGGCAGTGACAATCGAGCTTGCCGAAGCTAAAAACGTGCGTGAGGTAACAATCACATCATCGCCTGCGCCAATACCTAAGGCTTTGAGTGCTACATCCAGTGCAACTGTACCATTGGCCACGGCAACTGCATGCTTGGTTCCTGCAAACTGTGCAAATTCCTTTTCAAATTCACGGCATTCTTGACCGGTCCAATAATTCACTTTATTGGATAAAAGGACTTTTGATACCGCATCGGCTTCTGCTTGAGTAAAGCTTGGCCAAGGTTCAAATGCACTGTTTAACATGGAGTTTTCCTAGTCTCAAAATCGTGTTTAAAAATCTATTTTTTCGTCACAATACGGGCGGGATTTCCCACCACTGTTGCGCCGGCAGGCACACTTTTAGTCACGACAGCACCCATACCAACAATAGCACCTGCACCAATCACTAAAGGCTGATCAGATGTGCCCTGCTTAATCATCGCACCCGCGCCAATATAGGCATGATCATGAATATGAATACTGCCATTGCATTTTACGCCTGGCGCAAAGGTAACGAAATCCCCAATCACGCAATCATGCTCGACATAACTGTATAAATTGGCTTGAAAACACTTACCGATTCTGACATTGGAGCCAATAGTGACAAATGGACTTAAAGCAGAGCCTTTAGCAAGCTCAATTTGATCCATTAAAACCACATTGTCCGCGATGATCGACCAAAGCTGAATGCCATCCATCTTTAAACGCTGAGCGATCTTTTCTCGTACATGACTATTGGCAATAGCAATTTGTACGTATTTTTCTGAAGCCGTTTCATTTAAAAATGCGAGGTAATTCATGGCACGATGACCATTTACGTCTGCAACCGATTCTAAGGCATCATCAATAAATACGATTTCTGAAGCATCCCTTTCACGTGCTAATTGCTGGCGTGCTACAGGCATTAAACTGCGCCCGCAGCCTGAAGCGCCATAAATTGCATAGCGCTTAGTCATCTTTAGGCTCCGAAGTACCCGTAAATTTACTCATGGTCGCTTCACCTTCGGCACTAATATCATCTTTAGACAATACTTTTTGCACCGTTTTCAGCATGATTTTAAAATCGAGCCATAATGAACGGTTTTCGACATACCATGTGTCTAGCTCAAATTTCTTTTCCCATGAAATGGCATTACGACCATTCACTTGCGCATACCCTGTGATGCCCGGACGCACGTTATGACGTTTGGCTTGTTGCTCATTATAGAGCGGTAAATATTCCATCAATAATGGTCTTGGTCCGACAATACTCATATCGCCTTTAATGACATTCCACAGTTCAGGCATTTCATCCAAACTGCTGGAACGAAGCATTTTACCAAATGCGGTCAGACGCTCACTGTCTGGCAATGGATTGCCATCGAGATCGAGTGCATCTTTCATGGTGCGGAACTTCACCATTTCAAAAGGCTTACCATGCAGACCCGGACGTAGCTGGCGGAATAAGACAGGAGAACCTAAATTCTTTTTAACCTTATAAGCCACCAAAGCATAAACAGGAGACAGCAGCACCAGCGCAGATGATGCGATCACAATATCCAATAAGCGCTTTAACATGGTTCACTCTTAAGATTAGATGAAGATGGGGAAATGGTATCCATTTCTAGCAATGATTATACCCTGTTCGAGACCATCAGATTTGTAAAATATTTCAACCGTCAAAGGGACTCAAGTAGTGCCCATTCCAAAAGATCCCGAAAATATAGTCGTTTAGAGATCGGTCCAACGACGATTGACTGCATGACCCGGGTTATTCATGCTGATAACCTTCGCGTAGTTTCCTACCGCAGTTGCATTTTCAGGAATGTCTTTGGTCACGACGCTGCCCGCACCGATAGTGGCATTATTGCCAATTTTGACATGCTCAATGATGCAAACATTTGGCCCAATATAAACATTGTCACCAATTTCTGCTGCTTGACGGCCGCCATTGGCACCAATCGTTGTAAATTGCGATAAATTTACATTATTGCCAAGCACAGTCGTAGGGTTAACAACTAGCGGCCCGCCATGACCAATAAACAGACCATATCCAATTTGAGTTGTGGTATGAATATCTATGCCGTACTGCTTTTTTTTATAATAATAAATGGGATAAGCCAACTTTGCCCAAAATGATTTTGCACTGGCCAAACGCAGCCAAAATGAAAAATTAAAACCGCGATTGAATAAATAAGTTTTCAAAAATGATTTAAAACCAAGATTGCCCGTATAACGGTATAAATCACTTTTTATATATTTTAAAGTCATCTGGATCGCCTCTTAAATTGGGTGAATCGCCTTTAATGGATACCCATTTCAGCCAGCATATGCTTATTCACTTGATGCACATCATATTTATTCAGCGCAATTTCTCGCGAACGCTGTCCCATATACTCAATCAGTTTTGGATCTTCAATAAAGTATTGCATGCATTGCACCAAATCATTGACTGATTTCACCGCAACCAAATAGCCATTTACACCATTGGTAACGGTTTCACGACAGCCCGGCGCATCGGTGGTAATAATCGCCCGCCCCATAGCCATCGCCTCTAATACCGTACGTGGCGTGCCTTCACGGTAGGAGGGCAACACGTAGACCGAGCTTTCCGCAATTGCAGGACGGACATCACTGAGTTTGCCCCAATATTTGAGGCGATCATCGGCAATCCATTCATCGAGTTCGGCTTGAGAAATAGCTGATGGATTATCATCAATCCAACCGACCAAATGAAATTCCGATTCAGGATATTGTGCTTTGATGATGCGCGCCGATTCAGCATATTCACGTACGCCTTTATCACCTAAAAGGCGTGCAATGAGTAAGAATGAGACTTTGACCTGCCCTTGTTCATTTTTGGGTAAAGGCATGACATCAAAGTCTTGCACATTCACCCCTGAACCATTCACCACCACAGTTGGTTTATTGGCATCAAGCAAATGCATGTCTTGGAACAGCTCTAAATCGTCTGGGTTTTGGAAAAAAACTTTGTCGCTACGTTTGAGCGCTTGCGCATATAAGCCATGCACCAGTTTTTGAAATAGACTGCGCTTACCCGCTTCTACATTTTGAAAGGCATAACCCAGACCAGTAATTAAAGCAAAACGATGCGGTACTTTCGCAAGCCATCCAGCCAGCGTGCCATAAATCACAGGCTTAATAGTATAAGACAGCACATACTCAGGCTGAATTTGACGGATCTTCTGATAGAGATGTTTTAACAGTTTTAAATCCGACAGCGGATTGGTGCCTGTGCGCTGCATGGGAATTTCATGCAGATGATAGCCAAGGGCTTGCAGTTTTTGCTGTTCTTCAGGGAATGATGCGAATTCAGGCGCCATAATATGAATTTCGTAGCCTTGTGCATGAATAGCTTCCAACAGTTTCCCGCGGAAATTTAAAACAGAAGGCAAAAAACTGCTGATCATCAGAAATTTCAACGGCTTTGCTCCCAAACTTGCATATATTGCTGACTCACTTTCTCAATACTGAAATGTGCTTCTACGCGCTCACGCACGGCTTGTTTCAACTGCAATTTTTCATCATTGCTTTGCTGCACATAATTTAAAATTGCTTGCGTCAATGCAGCCGAATTACGCGGCGGTACAATTTCGCCAAGCTCTTGCACAATATATTGCGCATCACCTACATCGGTGCTGATACAAGGCAAACCTGATGCCATGGCTTCGACCAACACATTCGGAAAACCTTCGGTAATTGAAGTCATGAGGAATGCATCAATCGATTGATAAAAAGCAGGCATATCTGAGATTTGATCCAATAAATGGACTTTTTGACTATCCAATTGATATTGATCGAATAAAGCCTTTACTTCAGGATTCTCTAAACTCGCGCCGCTACCTGCAATTTTAAAGATGATGTTTTTATCTTTCAGTAAACCCATGGTTTCAAACAAATAGGGGTAGCCTTTGGCCGTGTGATAACGCCCTGCAAAACCAATCACGGTTGGTTCATGCAATTGGGGATTAGGCTGAAATTTATCAAGAAACACGCCATTGGCAATCACTAGGCTATTGCCATTTTTAAAGCCGAAGGCCTGATGCTGCTGCATAGACGAATGCGCACAATAAATAATAGCACTAGGTTGCTGTGACAGTATTTTGCTTATGCCCAAGGCAATCTTGGTGCTGATTGATTCATCTTTAGGAGAAGCAAGAGAATGATGAATACCCCATACGACCTTTGGTTTTTTCGCTAAACCAATAACACTGAGACTGGTCAATGCATTGGCATGGTACATCCAGCATTGCACCGTTGCGGGCTGTAGATTTTTGAGTAATGCGCGCAGCTGACTCATCGTACTCAGCGTATTTAAACCATTCCAACCGAGCGCATAATACGACTGACAACGTTCTAAAGTACTTTGATACACCTTGGAAGTTTTCATCAGTGCAATGATCACGTGCTGATAGTCATGCTCAGTTTGCTGAATTAAGCGTGCCAACATCATCTCAGCACCACCCACGCCTGCAAAGTTAGTAATCACATGCACCATTAATGGTTTAGTCATGATGCAGACTCCATCATACGCAAATACTGCTTAAGTACGGTTTGCTTATGAAACTGCTGAATATGCGCCTGAAACTCATTTTCAGAATACTGTACATAATCTGCAAAAATCGCCTGTTGCATGGCTTGGGTTAACCCTGCCTGATCATTGCATTCAACCAATAAACCAAACTTAGAGTTTTCTAGAATTTCCATTGGTCCACTTGGACAGTTGGTACTCACCACTTTCGCTTTAGAGGCTAAGGCTTGAATAAGTACACCCGGCAAGCCTTCCCAATTCGAGCTTAAAACAAATAGCGATGCATATTTAAAATAGGCGTATGGATTGGCATCAAAGCCCGGTAAATCCACCACGTCTTTTAAACCCAATTCAGTAACTAAAGCCTCAAACTCTGCACGCAGTTCGCCCTCACCTAAAATCAATAATCGGGTTTCAGGATGCTGATCATGCAAGGCTTTAAAGGAGCGGATCAGAAAACCAAAGTTCTTTGCTTCAGTGAGACGCCCCACTGCCAAAATCACTTTATGGTCACCATTTAAAAATTTGTGTGTGACTGGCGCTTGGACCTTTTCAAAATAGGCATCGTCCAATACAGGGTTATAAATCGTGCTCAGATTATTATTTTTATAGCCATAATATTCACGAAAATCGACTTCAACCCCTTTGGAAACACAGACCGCTTGCTGTGCCATGGGATAAGTCCAATTCACCAAAGTTTTCAGCAAAAATTTGGCAAGACCTTGCAGTTTTAAGTTTTTGGACGGCGTAGATACTTCACGGAAGATTAATCGCGTTTTAACACCTGCGAGTTTTTTCGCAATACCTGCCACAATATTGGTGTGGGTTTGCGTTGCGACTAAGCAGTCGTATTGCTCAGCTTTCATTTTTATTTTTAAAGGCATGATGCTATTCATCACCCGACCGCAATTAAAATTCACCAATTGAATTTTCGGGCTGACTTCAGGCAACAGCTTAGCTTTATCACCTGTGACATCACACACGCCCAAATGAATATTGAGACCTTGTTCCGCAAAGCTGTTGGCGAGTTGAATGACTGTACGTTCTGCACCGCCACCACCCAAGCTTGGCAAAAAGAACATGACTTTATTCAACATATGCAGACCTAAATTTTATGAAATGGGAGAATATTAACGATGGTTTTTTGAGGCTTGAATCGCCATGGCACGTGTCACGCGCTCGCGATAATCCGTAATACCGGCTAAGTCAGTATCACTGGCACAGGTGCTTTGAATTTTGGCTTGATAATCAGCAAAACTGGATACCACTTTGGCAGGCACACCAATCGCCACGCTATGATCAGGAATATCTTTGGTCACCACCGAACCTGCACCAATCACCACATTTGAGCCAATGGTCACGCCCGGCATTACAATAGTATTGACACCAATAAACACATGCGAACCCACCTGAATTGGGGCAAAGCGTTGATAGCGCTTCCCTTGCTCATCTTTGACTAGACAGGTACTGCCATCATGGGTAATAAATTTCACCCCTGAAGTGACCGTCACATGGTCGCCAATGCTAACCAAGAACGGTTCTGAGCCCCAATTTTTAATATAGATTCGGCAATTTTCACCGACTTTCACACCTTTTTTACGTGCATAAGCCACACTGCCCTTCGCCATAAAATAAGCAAGATCAAACAGCTGTCGAAAAGCAGAAACCATAAATGCCATACGCATGACCTATGTCAGGATCAGAAAATCAAAAGGGAGAAAATTAAGCTGAATATTTTACGCTGAAAATGTGTTTTACGATACGCATAGCACTTTACACAGATTTGATTTTTTTGGACGGAATGCCGACATACACCCCTGATTCAGGCAAAGGTTTAGATACCAAACTACAGGCGCCAATCACCGAATCACTTGGAATTTTCACACCATCAAGTACCGTCACCCGTGCACCAAGCCAAATATTTTGCCCCAAACGCACCCCTTGTTTGGTAATCGCATCTTTCACCAACACATCAGGTTCACCAAATTTATGATTACTGGCAATGATGATGCTTTGCGTGCCAATACGGGTGTTATCGCCAATGCTCACACCGCCACAACCATTGATATAGGACTTAGAATTAATGCTGACGTCTTTGCCAATCGAAACCTTGCCACCAAAGCATTTGATATAACAACTTTCACCTATAAAACTGTTATCTGCGATTTCTAAGCTTGCACCTTGCTCGACAATTAAACTGACATGATCGCCAATATAAACATTCTGACCAATCTTCACTTGTCCACTAATTTCGACCGTACAGGCTTTACCGAAATAACGAAATTTCGTACCAAAAGCCAGGTTATAAAATTGCTGACGGCATTGTGCAGTGAACCAATTCATCAGTTTTAACAGTTTAAAAAACATCAGCTTTTGTTTCTCCACACCACATATAAAATGGCAAAGTTATAAATGATCAGCGCCACAGGCACCGCCAAGAGCATATAAATTTTATCGGCACATAGAACATACAAGCCTGCAAATAAAGCAAACTTAATCATGAGCTCTACGATTTGCAGTTTAAATAATACTTGGCTATTGCGCTTGGCAATTAAATAGGCCGAACTTGGCGGATTACAGAAAATCGCCCAATAGCCCAACGCTAAAATTTGGAAATAAGTTGAGATGCCAACCCATTCAGAACCGAAAATCCAAAGATAGACCGATTCAGGCAAGATAAAGAAAATTGCAAAAAGAGGCAGTGACAACAAGCTTAAAAGCACACTTGCCTTTAAGGCATTTTTATTTGAATCTGTAGTTTTAAACTTACGGATAAAAAACTGACGTAAGGTTTGTGAAATCAGATTGATCGGCACACGTAAAGTCCGCTCGACAATGGCATAGAAACCCATCGCCTGCACACCCACAAAATGCGACACCACATAGTATGGCAAGTTATGTGAAAAACTATTCAGCAAGGCATGCGGGGTATTGGCATAAATAAAATCTTGATAATTTTTAAACGCCTGCCAACTGACTTGATAGAGCTGATACTTCAAGATGTAGAGCAACATCGCCACGATCATCAGGATAGAACTGACATTATAGCTATTGACCAGACTGATCTGTATAAACAGTGGCAAACTCAGTTGCACCGCAACGACAATCGCACTTCTAAAAATATTTAAGCCTGCACAAAAATATTCCTTATGCGCAGCAAATTGATAATTATACAGACTCTGAATCAGAGTGTTGGCAAGCACGCCTGTGGCGACTGCACTTGCCATTTCAACATTTAAAATAAAGCTAATGACGATGCCACTAAGAATCGCAATGCCTGTTGAGAACACCGCCCCTTCAAAAATCAGACTCTTTTTGTCTTGCTCGTCCGCGACCAATAAAGCTTGATCGAGACGTAAATTAGCAACGGTCGATAAAACACTGACAATCGCCAAAGCAATACCATACGCGCCAAAATCAGCAACAGAATATAGGCGCGTTAAAACAGGAAGTGCGATAAATGTCATTATCGCACCGACCAGTAAACTGAGTGTAATCAGTCCAATGGACTGATATTTTGCGAACAGTTTCGCAATCATCTGCTCAAGATCATTTTAAGTTATTGACGTACCAACGCATTGCGAGTTGAATGCCTTCAGCAATTTTAAACTCAGGTGCATAACCCAAATGCTGCTCAATTTTGGCAATGCTCGCCTGTGAATGACGCACATCACCTGCACGGAACTCACGGTACACAGGATCACGCTCAAAGTTCACCGCATTTTCAGCAAGTGCCACCTGAATGGCACGATATAACTCATTCAACGTAGTACGGTCACCCACAGCCACGTTATACACTTGGTTTTTGGCGTCATCAGATGCAGTTGCCGCCAAAATATTGGCTTGAACCGTGTTATCGATGAAACAGAAATCACGGCTGGTTTCACCATCACCATTGATGAAGACATCTTCACCCGCGATCATTGATGCCGTCCATTTCGGAATCACCGCAGCATAAGCACCGTTAGGATCTTGGCGCTGACCAAACACGTTGAAATAACGTAAGCCAATTGCTTTAAACCCATAAGTTTTCGCAAATACGTCTGCGTATAACTCATTGACGTACTTCGTCACTGCATAGGGTGAAAGTGGTTTACCAATATTTTCTTCTACTTTTGGCAATGCAGGATGATCACCATAAGTCGAACTGCTGGCTGCGTATGTAAAGCTGGCAACACCTGCATCACGCGCAGCCGTCAGCATATTTAAGAAACCGCTAATATTGGTGTCATTGGTGGTGATCGGATCGGCAATCGAACGCGGTACAGAACCTAAAGCAGCTTCATGCAGTACATAATCCACGCCTGCACAGGCTTTTTGGCAGTCGGAAAATTGGCGAATATCACCTTCAATAAAACTGAATTTCGCCCATTGCTCAGCAGTCACTAAACTTTGCACTTCATCCAAATTATGCTGATGACCTGTAGCAAAGTTATCTAAACCCACTACGGTTTGGTTGAGCTTGAGCAATGTTTCGAGAAGATTCGAGCCAATAAAGCCCGCAACACCCGTTACCAGCCATGTTTTAGGCGCTGTTTTTAGGTTTGCACATACCTGTTGATATTGATTCATGATGGTATGCTCCTTACAAACGAAGATCAGATTCAGCTTGAGATAACACGTATTTCAAGTCATACAGCACATGATCAGCTTTACCCAAAGCACGGATCGCCTCTACACCCATGTCTTTAAACTGGTGATGCGCAACCGCTAAAATTACTGCATCATATTTGCCATTTTCCAGCGCCTGCACAGGGCTAATACCGTACTCATGTTCTGCCTCAGCTCCATCGACCCAAGGATCATAAACATCTGCATCAATATGATATTCTTTCAATTCATTCACAATATCAATGATGCGGGTATTACGGATATCCGGGCAGTTTTCTTTAAAGCTTAAGCCTAAAATGAGGACTTTGGCATCTTCCACTTGAATGCGTTTTTTCAGCATGGCTTTCACTAGCTGAGTCACAACGTAAGCGCCCATACCATCATTTAAACGACGACCCGCTAAAATAATTTCAGGGTTGTAGCCAATCGCTTGGGCTTTATGCGTTAAATAGTACGGGTCAACACCGATGCAGTGACCACCGACTAAACCCGGACGGAATGGAAGGAAGTTCCATTTTGTTCCCGCTGCGTGTAATACCGCTTCGGTATCAATACCCATTTTATTGAAAATCAATGCCAATTCATTAATTAAGGCAATATTCACATCACGCTGGGTGTTTTCAATCACCTTGGCTGCTTCTGCAACCTTAATGCTGGCTGCTTTATGTGTGCCTGCCTCAATAATCAGGTTATAAACTGCATCAACATAATCAGCAACTTCTGGTGTTGAACCCGAAGTAATTTTTAAAATATTGGTCACACGGTGCAGTTTATCACCCGGGTTAATACGCTCAGGGCTATAGCCTGCATAAAAATCCTGATTGAATATTAAGCCTGAATTTTTCTCTAAAACAGGAATACAAACTTCTTCCGTTGCACCCGGATAAACCGTTGATTCATACACCACGATATCGTCTTTTTTCAGCACTTTCGCAATGCTTTCTGAGGCTTTCACCAACGGAGTTAAATCTGGTTGTTTATATTCATCAATCGGGGTTGGCACTGTCACAATAAAGAAATTACAGTCATTTAAGTCTTCTAAATTTGCGCTGTAACTTAATTGAGCTGATTGTGCTAATTCTTCAGGAGAAACTTCTAGGGTATGATCACGTCCGCTACGTAATTCATCAATACGCTTTTGATGAATATCAAAACCCACAACGGGTACTTTTTTTCCAAACTCAACAGCTAGCGGTAAACCGACATAACCTAATCCGATTATGGCAATTTTTAATTCGGAGAGTTGTAACATACTGAAGCCTATGTCATCGATGAATTATCAATCATCGTTATGTTGTAAATAGCGTTAAATTATATCAGAAAATCAAATTTCGATTGTGTAATGATGTTCTATGAGGCCTGTAATTTTAATCAAAAATATTTATAGGATTAAACAATTCACCCTATAAAACCAACTTTGTATATTTAAAAAAATTCAAATAACAATAAGATCTTTAAAAAGATATTTATCCATGCAAGTCTTGATTAAACTTACGATTTAAAACAAATGTAAAGCTATATTCTACAAAGTGAATAGTATAAACTTAACATTCTAAAATGAGTAATTTGGGTACTTAAACCCGTATTTCAATGATTCAAAAATTTTATAAATAGGATTTGTATTCGAGTGAGTTACTATCGTTATAGCTGTATGTTAGCTTTGAGTCTAAGTATGACGGGTTGTGCCATTACTTCAGGCTTACAAACCTATGACCTTCCTAAAGAAGGTACATTTCAGACTGATTTAGGCTCGACAGTCAATGTTATTAAACTAACTCAAGAAAATTTATTAGCCGTTCAACCCGCCCAAGTAAATCAGCAAAATTTTGCCCATCTATTCAATCAACAACAAAAAAGTTATCGTCTAAACTCAGGTGATATTTTATCCATTTATTTATGGGCATATCCGGAAATAACGCCACCTACAAATACCATTAGTAATGAAGAGGCGATTAAATCAAACGGTTACCAAATTGATCAAAGTGGCTATATCCAATTCCCTATTATTGGCCGATATAAAGCTGCCGGAAAATCACTAACACAAGTCAATCAGGAATTACGCAGCCAACTTGCTCGTTACTTAAAAACCCCAGATGTGATTGTTCGCATACTTTCCTACCAAGGCCAACGTTTTTCTGTCCAAGGTAACGTGATGAAAGGCGGTCAGTTTAATCTAACCGACCAACCAATAAGTATTTATACTGCTTTAGGTATGGCGGGCGGAGTAAATAGTCAATTTGGTGACAATGCATCTTTAACCTTAGTTAGAAATGGTCAAAGTTATGCACTCAATAGTATTGAACTTGAAAAAGCTGGATATTCTTTACACAACTTACTCATCAAACCGAATGACACAATTTATGTCAACTCACGTGAGAACCAAAAAATTTATGTGATGGGAGAGTCTGGTAAAAACCAATCCCTACCAATGCGTGAACAAGGCATGAGCCTCAGTGATGTCCTAGGTGAAAGTCTAGGTATTAACTCACTTTCAGCAAGTCGAGGTAAAATCTACGTAGTGCGTAGCGATGTAAATAGCCCGATGACTGAAATTTACCATTTAGATTTAACCAGTATCGGTGACTTTGGGCTCGCTAACCAGTTCAAAATGCGCAGCAATGATATTGTCTATGTTGATGCATCTGGTTTAGCTCGCTGGCAGCGTGTAATCAATCAAGTGATTCCTTTCTCAAATATCATCTATAATTTGGACAGATTGGGCCAATAATGTTATTTAAAAATATTTTGGTGGTCTGTGTAGGTAATATTTGCCGAAGTCCTATGGCGGAGTATCTCCTAAAAAAAGATCATCCCGACCTGAATATTTATTCAGCTGGAATCTCAGGTATGATTGGACATGCAGCAGATGAAAAAGCTCAATACTGTATGCAAAAAATTGGCATCGATATGAGTGGACATATTGCGCAAAAATTAAATGCTGAACTGATCAAAAAATCAGATTTAATTTTGGTCATGAGTTCAAATCAACAAAAGCATATTGAACAGACATGGCCATTTGCAAAGGGAAAGACTTTTCGTTTAGGTCATTGGCAAGGTAAAAATGTGCCTGACCCCTATCAGCACGATCAAGCTTTTTTTGACCAAACCTCAGAACTGATCCAATCTTGCGTTGCAGATTGGACTAAACAAATTTAACTTTTGATGTACGATTATGAGCCAAAATATCAATACAGAAGATACAATTGATTTAAAAGAATTATTTTTCTCTCTGATTGCACAGTGGAAGTTAATTGCATTATGTGTAATTTTAAGTCTTGTTTGTGCTTTACTTTATTTAAGAGCAACACCGGATACTTATTCAGTCAATGCTTTAGTACAAGTGGAAGAGAGTAAAGGGACTTCTGCTGCACTCTTAGGTGATCTATCAGGCATGATTGATCAAAAGCAGCCTGCCCAAGCAGAAATTGAGATTCTTAAATCACGTTTAGTTCTTGGTAATGTCATTCAGAGTTTACATCTCGACCTAAAAATTTCCGGTACAGAAAATTCTTTCACTGATCGCTTATTTTCCCCGCATGAATATGTCACAGAATATAAAAATAAATCAGTCGTTTTCAAAGATAATGAAAAAAGTTTTGAAATTCGCCAATTTGATATCCCTACACAATATCGTGACAAGAACCTTGGTCTCCAATTTCAAGAAAATAAACTTTCTTTAATTGATCTAGACACTGACCAAAAAATATTAACAGCACCATTGAACCAAAAAAGTTCTTTGCGAACAGCAGAAGGTCTTTGGGAAATCTCAGTTTATAGCAAAGATCAATTCAAAGATGACTATTTAATTCAAAAGCAGTCATTGCCTGCCGCAGTAGAGAATATTTTGGCAAACTATTCTGTAGCTGAAAAAGGTAAAATGACGGGCGTGCTTGGCCTTAACTATCAGGGCCAAGATAAAGAACATATTACAAAAGTTTTAAATGCCGTTTTAGCAGCCTACAGCCATCAAAATATTGAAAGACGTTCGGCTGAAAGTGCACAAACATTAAAATTCCTAGACGAACAACTCCCTGAATTAAAACAACAGCTTGATGTCGCAGAACGTGAATTTAACAAATTCCGTCAAGAGTTTAATACTGTCGATGTCACTAAAGAATCTGAACTCTATTTAACTCAAAGTGTCACTCTTGAAACTCAAAAAGCTGAATTAGAGCAAAAAGTTGCTGAAGCTTCTGCAAAGTACACTAGTGAACATCCTGTGATGCAGCAAATGAATGCTCAATTGGGTGCAATCAATAGCAAAATTGGTGAGCTAAATACCACTTTAAAGAAATTACCAGATTTACAGCGTCGTTATTTACAGCTCTATCGTGAAGTTGAAGTAAAACAACAACTTTATACTGCATTATTGAACTCTTACCAACAGCTTCGCATTGCCAAAGCTGGTGAAATCGGTAATGTCCGTATTGTCGATACTGCTGTAGAGCCAATTGAACCAATCAAGCCAAAAAAATTAATTATTCTAATTTTATCGTTATTTGTAGGCGGTTTTATTGGTGTATTAATTGCTCTTGTTCGCAATATGCTTCACTCAGGAATTAAAGATTCTTCAGAAATTGAAAATAATCTGGATCTTCCGGTTTATGCCACTGTGCCACGTTCCCCTGTTCAAGAAAGTCGCATCAAGTTACTGAAGAAGAAAAAGACCATTCCTGTACTTGCGGTTAAAAATAGCGACGATATTGCGATTGAAAGCCTACGCAGTATGCGGACTGCCATTCACTTTGCACTGACATCGGCAAAAAATAACCTGATCATGATTTCAGGGCCTGCACCAGAAGTTGGTAAATCGTTTATTTCAACCAACTTGGCTACGATTCTTGCGCAAAGCGATAAACGTGTTTTAATTGTTGATGCAGATTTGCGTCGTGGTTATTTAAACAAATATTTCAATCATGACAACCAACCAGGTCTAGCTGAATATTTAAATGGTCAGCGTGATCTAGACAGCATCATTAAAACCACTGAAATTCCAAATTTAAGTGTGATTACTCGCGGTAAGAGCCCTTCTAACCCATCTGAGCTTTTAAGTTCTGGTAAATTTAAAGAATTCTTAGATTTGATTTCACCGATGTTCGATCATGTGATCATTGATACCCCTCCTGTACTTGCGGTGACAGACGGTATCATTATTTCGCAATTTGCTGGCGTGAATCTGGTGATTGCTCGTTATGCGAAAACTCAGTTGAAAGAATTAGAGTTAACCGTGAACCGCTTTGAACAAGTGGGTGTGAAGGTCAATGGTATTATTCTAAACGACATTCAACGTAGCTCAGCTGGTTATGGTTATGGCTATAACTATTCTTATGGTTATAAAGCTTCAAAAGACCAAGACTGATTCAAGCCTATTCAACAAAAAAGCCACCGAATACGGTGGCTTTTTTATTTTCGATATTTATGTTGCATGCATCTTTCTGTATAAAAAATGTTTTATATATTCATACCGTTATAGTATAAAAATAAGAACATGACTATGATAATCTTTCCTGCACCTTACCTGATCATAGAGATAGGTAAGCGCTGAACAGGAAAAGTCTGCTAGAATTTCAGCAACTTTTTACATATAAAATAATTGTGGGAAAATATATGAGTAAGGCCCTACCTATCGCTGTCGCTGTATTACTCGGCGGTGCCGCACTTGTTCCTGTTTACTATGCAACTAAAACACCTGCTACGCAATCAGCAACATCAACTCAACCAGCTGCAAATGCTTCTGCTGTCGCTAAAATCAGTTATGCACTTGGTTATGAAGTTGCCCATCAAACGCCTCCAGAATTAGATATTGATAGCTTTGTCACTGGTGTTCGTGCGGGTCATGCTCGTGCAAAACCTGCATATACTGAAGAAGAATTACAAAAAGCATATGCTGAGTTCCAGCAAGAAATGCAAAACAAGCAGCTCGAAAGCAATAAGCAAGCACAAAGTAGCAGTGATAATTTCCTAACTGAAAACAAAAGTAAAGCGGGGGTTAAAACCACTGCTTCTGGTTTACAGTACCTAACAACGAAAGAAGGCACAGGTAAACAACCGCAAGCCACATCAGTTGTTAAAGTTCACTACACAGGTAAGTTAGTGGATGGCACTGTATTTGATAGTTCAGTACAGCGCGGCGAGCCAATTGAATTCCCATTGAATCAAGTGATTCCAGGTTGGACTGAAGGTCTACAGTTAATGAAAGAAGGCGGCAAAGCCACTTTGTATATTCCTTCAAACCTAGGTTATGGTGCTCAAGGTGTTCCAGGAACGATTCCACCGAACAGTACTTTAATTTTTGATGTAGAACTCATTGAAGTTAAATAATAAAACCGGTACAGGAGAGCTTTTCGCTCTCCTGCTTTATTTTGAGACTCGGTCATGAAATTACAGATCAGTATGTTGTGTTTGGCACTCTGCTCAAGCACTGTATTTGCCAAAGATGTCAGTAATAAAAGTAGTGCTGCAGAACAAGTCGGTTATAGTTTTGGTTATTTAATGGGACGCAGTAATGCTGAATCCATTAAGGACTTAGATATTGATGCATTTGTTGCAGGTTTAAAGGCAGCATCTAAAGGTCAAGCTTCGTCACTAACAGATGAAGAAATGACCCGTGCCTTAACTCAATATAAAAAGCAAACCGAAGCGAAACAACTGATTGAACTGAAGCAAAAAGCGGATGCGAATGCCACCATTGGTTCAGCTTTCCTTGCTGAAAATGCCAAAAAACCGGGCATTCAGGTCACGAAATCTGGCCTGCAGTATCAACTCATTCAAGCTGGCAAAGGTAAGTCACCTAAAGCCAATTCAACAGTGAAAGTTCACTATGAAGGTCGCTTAACTGATGGCACTGTTTTTGATAGTTCAATTGCACGCAACCAACCTGCGATGTTCCAAGTGAGCCAAGTCATTCAGGGTTGGACGGAAGGTCTACAGTTGATGAAAGAAGGTGCAAAATATCGCTTCTTCATTCCTGCCAATTTAGGCTATGGTCAAATTGGTTCAGCAGACGTCATTGAGCCAAACAGCACGCTGATTTTTGATGTAGAGCTCATTGAAGTTCTCCCGAAATAACAATATTCCCTTCAGGAGCATCGACAAATCTCGGTGCTCCTCAATATTCCTTCGTACCATTATTTTCTTTTACAATTTTTTTGATTGATTTGACTTAAAATTCACATTGATATCTTATATTTATTTCACAAAAACTTATTTCCCTTTTATTTTAAATCTTCATTAACTGCGTAGCCGCACATAAGGA
Source organism: Acinetobacter sp. YH12140 (assembly GCF_013418475.1). Lineage (NCBI taxonomy): Bacteria > Pseudomonadati > Pseudomonadota > Gammaproteobacteria > Moraxellales > Moraxellaceae > Acinetobacter > Acinetobacter sp. YH12140. The sequence continues at coordinate 41,134 of NZ_VPBZ01000010.1, read as the reverse complement.
TTTGACCATGACCGTTAAAATTAAGACGCGCGAAATTCAATATACAGCAGCGGATGGAACTCAACTTTTTGGCTATTTTGCTGCTCCAGAGTTAGACACTGCGATCGCAGGTGTGTTAGTTGCCCCTGAATGGTGGGGACGCAATGAATATACCGAACAACGTGCGCGTGAATTGGCAGAACAAGGCTATGCTGCTTTCGCTTTGGATATGTATGGTGACAAAAAAGTCACCACAGATGCCAAGCAAGCTTATGAATGGATGATGCAGACTTTTGATCATGCCGACACCATTGTGACCCGTGCGTCTGCTGCATTAAACACTTTGGCACAGCAAAAAGAAGTAAATGCAGATAAACTCGCAGCTATAGGCTTTTGCTATGGTGGAAAAGTCGTGCTGGATTTAGCTCGTTCAGGTGCTGCATTAAAAGCTGTGGTGACCTTCCATGCAACACTTGCTACAGCGACTCCTGCACAAACAGGACAAGTTCAAGCAGAGATTTTAGTGCAACATGGTGAGCTCGACTCGATGGTGAGCTTAGAAGATGTTGCGACCTTTAGAAATGAAATGGATGCTGCCCAAGTGAAGTATCAAATTAATATTTTTGAAGGTGCAAAACACGGCTTTAGCAACCCGATGGCGGATGAACGTGCCAAAGCCAACGGCGTAGATTTAGCTTATAACGCTGCTGCAGAACAGCAAAGCTTAGCAGCCATGTATGCCTTGTTAGCACGCCAGCTTGGTTCTTAAAGCGCTAAGAACCAATAACAATATTTAATTTATAAAAATGAGGAGAGCACAATGACAGAACTCAATTGTCCATATTGCAATTTTGACGAATATGACGTGATTGCAAAAAATGATTTTGGTGTTGTACTTCCTGAACCACATACACTGTCTAAAGGGCATGCTGTCATTGTCCCACTACGTCATGTTGGTTCATTTTTTGAAATTACTGATAAAGAACGTAAAAGTTTAATGTCCTTACTTGAACAAGCGCGTAATGAATTAAATTTACGCTATCAACCTACTGGCTTTCATATTGGGTTTAATGATGGACAAGTTTTTGGCGAAGCCACTGAACATGTGCATATTCACATTATTCCACGTTATGAAAACCAAACATTGGCGCTCGATACCCGCTGGGGCTTTAAAAGCTAAACTTTAAATTTACACTCACTAAGGAGCCTCGGCTCCTTTTTTGATAGCCACTATTTTTGCATTTCCCCTGATATACAGATTTCGTTTTGAACAAAAAGAATACCTATAGAAAGATGTATACTAGGCAGGTTTTTTCAATTTTGACTGTTTTGCATGTTTAACTTTTCTGATGCCCTTCTCGACTGGTTTGATGTCCATGGTCGTCATGACTTACCGTGGCAAGTGAAGGATGACCCTTACAAAGTGTGGGTTTCAGAAATTATGCTACAACAGACTCAAGTCAAAACCGTCTTACAATACTTTGATCGATTTATTCAACGATTTCCAACTGTTGAAGATTTAGGTCATGCTTCTTGGGATGATGTGGCACCCTATTGGGCTGGCTTAGGCTACTATGCACGGGCTCGGAACTTACACAAAGCCGCGGGTATTGTTGCACGTCAGGGACATTTTCCAAGCAATCTTGAGCAGTGGATGGAACTACCGGGCATCGGCCCGTCTACCGCGGGTGCGCTGATGTCTTTAGGTTTAAGACAATATGGCGTGATTATGGACGGCAACGTCAAGCGAGTATTGTCTCGATTCTTTGCTATTGAAGATGATTTATCGAAACCTGTACATGAACGGGCCATGTGGCAACTGGCGACAGAGCTCTGCCCCATTGAACGCAACCACGATTATACCCAAGCGATTATGGATCTTGGTGCAACCGTTTGCACGCCGAAAAAGCCGCTCTGTTTATATTGTCCTATGCAGCAGCACTGCAAAGTACATGCTCAAGGTTTAGAGACTGAATTACCTTATAAAAAGCCTAAAAAGCCTGTTCCAGTGAGAGAGGCTCAAGTCATGCTGATTCAATCTGCAGGAGAATGGCTGTGGATACAACGTCCGAATAGCGGTCTATGGGGCGGTCTGTGGTGTTTACCTATTTTTGATCAACCCCATGAGTTTCAATCCTACACTCAGCAGCTTGGACTGAAATCTACCACTACTCAAGTGCAAATATCTCATAGTTTTACCCACTTCACTTGGCTTTTAGAGGCTACTGTATTTACTGTTGCTGCCGATCAAAAAGAGCATTTAGCCATTGAATGCAACGCACAGTGGTATACCCCGATACAAGCCACTGCACTCGGTATTCCAACCGCCATGAAAAAACTCATATCTACGCTAGAACTCGAAAGCCATTCTATGCCATAGTTTTGAACTGCTCATCAATTGAATAGGGACAAATGTGACTCAAGGATTTTTGCTTCGCAGAGGGTTGTTCGGCGGTATTGGTTTTATTTTGGTTTTACTCAGTGCCTGTACGTCAACTCCACCCAAACCATCTGGTAGTACATTGCCTGCACATGAAGTGAAAAAATTACAAAACATGCGTTTACCCAATCAATTGCCTGTTCCTGTTCATCAAGTCAAACGAAGTGCGCTCAAGGATACTTGGGGCGCAGCGCGTAGCCAAGGGCGGAGCCACGAAGGCATTGATATTATTGTTCCACGTGGAACAAAAGTTCTCAGTGCTACAGAAGGTTTAGTTGCTGACTTACGTAATAACAATTTGGGTGGTAAAGTGATATGGATTATGGGGCCCGCAGGTTCTTGGCATTATTATGCGCATCTTGATGGTCATAAACGTGGCTTAAACGTCGGCGACTATGTCAAAAAAGGTGATGTCATTGGCTATGTAGGTAATACTGGCAATGCTCGACATACTGCACCACATTTGCATTATGGCATTTACTTGGGTGGTAAAGGTCGCAATGCCGTTAACCCCTATCCGTATTTACGTTAATTTTAGGAAACATACATGTCAGAAGCGTTGATCAATCGTCTGGTGGAATTTGCAGAATCTGGCAATCAACAAAAAATCAGCCTCAATGGACAGTCTTATCAGGGCTGGATCATGGAGATCACTGAAGAAGCATTACTCATCAGCACCGGCTACGCAGACAAATCTGGTAAAGATGTATGGATTCAATTTGCCGATCTCGATCAAGCGGAACTGTTGTATTGGGACAATAAAAACGACCAATGGACAGCTTTTAAAATTTAAGTCAAAAAGGAGCATTCAACATGACGATACAACGCTGTGCTTGGTGCTCCGAAGATCCTTTGTATATTGCCTACCACGACACTGAGTGGGCTAAACCTAGTTTTGATGAGCAGCATCTCTTTGAAATGCTGTGTCTTGAAGGACAACAAGCGGGGCTGTCTTGGATCACTGTGCTGAAAAAGCGGGCCTGCTATCAGCAGCATTTTTTTCAATATCCCATTGCCGAAATTGCAGCGTTGAGTGACCTACAATTACAAGAAAAATTACAAGATTCAGGTTTGATTCGCCATATCGGCAAACTCACTGCCATTCGTGATAATGCCAAAGCATGGCAACAGTTAAAAACCCAAGGGATTCATCCTGTGGAATTACTTTGGAGTTTTGTCGAAGGTCACATTGCCAACAACGATGTTGTTGAATATCGCAGCGCCCCTGCACAAACCGCTCAAAGTCAGGCCATGTCCAAAGCATTAAAACAGCATGGTTTTAAATTTGTCGGCCCAACGACTTGCTATGCTCTGATGCAAGCTATCGGTATGGTCAATGATCATGAAAATCACTGTGACTTTAAATACACGCACGCAGAATGACCTCAAAAACAGAAAGGATAGAATAATGAGTGACAATACAATTCAAGCCTATGCAGCAATGAACAGTGGTGAAGCCCTTGTTCCCTACCAATTTGATGCAGGTGAATTACAAGCCCATCAGGTTGAAGTCAAAGTCGAGTATTGCGGTCTTTGTCACTCAGATATTTCTATTATCCAAAATGATTGGAAATCTTCGGTATATCCTGTGGTCCCAGGGCATGAAGTGATTGGAACCATTACCCAACTCGGCAGCGAAGCCAAAGGACTCAAAGTCGGACAGCGTGTAGGCATTGGCTGGACAGCAGAAAGTTGTCAACACTGTGACTCGTGTATCGATGGTCGCCAAGTGCAATGTACCGGAACCAAGACAGCGACGATCGTCGGTCATGCAGGTGGCTTTGCCGACAAAGTCCGTGCTGGCTGGCAATGGGTTATTCCGCTTCCAGATGATCTCGACCCAACCAGTGCTGGCCCTCTGCTCTGCGGCGGGATTACGGTATTTGATCCCATCTTACAGCACAAAATTCAGGCCATTCACCATGTTGCCGTGATCGGCATTGGTGGTTTAGGTCATATGGCGATTAAATTGCTCAAAGCTTGGGGCTGTGAAATTACCGCATTCAGTTCAAACTTAGATAAAACTGATGAACTTAAAGCTATGGGGGCTGACCATGTGGTGAATAGTCGTGATCTTGCCGCGATTAAAGCACAACGTGGTAAGTTCAATTTGATTTTAAGCACGGTCAATGTGACGTTGGATTGGCAAGCCTACCTTTCGACTCTGGCACCGAATGGAAGCGTTCACATGCTCGGCCTAGCACTTGAGCCGATGCAAATCCCCGCAGGTATGCTGATCAGTGGTGCTAAATCTGTCACTGGCTCATCAACAGGCTCTCCTGCAGCACTGCGTGAATTACTTCGATTCGCCGCACGTCAAAATATTGCACCACAAATTGAAATGTATCCAATGTCTCAGGTGAATGAAGCGATTGAACGTTTGCATTCAGGAAACGTGCGTTATCGTATCGTGTTGAAAGCTGATTTTTAACGGCAAAAATCTAAGCCCAAAAAGCCTGCTGCATGCAGGCTTTTTTTTGTATGCTTTATGGACTCATTAATCTAGATGACATTTGTGTTTCTGCATTCCTTACGCACCCAATCTGCAAGCAATAAAATGGCCTGCTGAATATCTACAGACAACTCATGCCCAGCATTTAGACGAATACAGTTGTTATAACGATTGTCCTCACCAAAAATTAAACCTGGCACAATATTGATGCCATGTTTTTGCGCATGGTAATACAGCGCCAAACTGTCTATTTGTTCAGGCATCTGCAACCACAGTGCATAACTGCCTTGAGGCCGATTTAGACGGATATCAACCCCTTGAAAAGCATCGTAAATATACTGACGATACTGCTCGACTTGCACCATTAATTTAGGACGCAATTCAGCAAGATGTTGGCGATAAGCACGACTAAAAATCAAATCTGCAAGCCCTAACTGCAAAGGCGTATTCACCGAATCATTTTGCAAAAGTAATTTGGGACGCAAATGTTGCAAATGTGGTGGAAGACAAAACCACCCCACCCGATAAGAAGGCGATAAAGATTTTGAAATCGACGCACAATAGATCACATAGCCCGCCCGGTCCCAATATTTGATAGGCAATGGTCGCTTTGCATTGAAACTACACTCAGCATAAATATCATCTTCAATCACATAACATTGATATTTTTCAGCCAGTTGTGCAATTCGTTCCTTATCTTCATTACTTAAACAAAAACCCAAAGGATTTTGAAAATTTGCAGTCAATAAGCAAACTTTCGCGCCTGAATCCCGCATTGCCTGCTCTAAACGATCTAAATCAAAACCTTCCGTATTGGCAGGAATTTCAACAATTTTCCGCTTCAATAAAGCCAATAATTGCAATTGCCCGTTATAGTTCGGCGTCGGAACAATGACACTCTCCCCTTCCGCACTTAGATTTTGCAACATCACTGACAAAGCAGGCATACAACCATTGCTGATGTAAATATCATCCTTAGGCATGTAAAAACCATCTTCAGCCCAATGTGCCGACAAAGCTTCACGCAATTGTGGATGACCTTGCCGATTGTTATATAAAAAATCTTCTGGTTTACAATGCTTTAATGCCCTTTGGATTGAACGTCTGATTGCTTCAACAGGAACAAAATTGGGGGACAACTGAATTGAACCCAAATGAATCAGGCGACTATTTGCAGATGCTTCATGGATCTGAATTTGCAATTCTAAATTCGAAATTTCACGAGGTCGGGAATCAAAATCAGGATGATTCGGCACGGCAATTTGCTGGGCTTTCTGTGAGGATTGTACAAAATAACCAGACTTTTCTTTGACATAAATGAGGCCTTTGGCTTCAAGTAATTCATAGCAGCGTTTCGCGGTATTTAAACTGATCTGATGCTGCTGTGAAAATTGACGTAGCGCATACAGACGCTGCCCTGCGGCCAATTCACCACTATAAATTTTCTGTGCCAACTGCTGCGCAAGCTGCTGATATTGAAAAGCCATCTGTACCCTTTTTTTAATCATTTTTGTATCTGTACCCATTAAGTTAACAGATTTAATCTGAATGCATCAGGTTGATATCTCAAAAATAACGATAGGGGGACAATTAAATGAATGACTTCACGCAGTTTCGAGCAGGTCTAATCATCTTCAGCACACTCACGCTTATGGCGTGCCAACCCGAGCAGCACACTCAAGCTCAAAGCCAGCAAAATTTTATCTGTAAATCTTTAATTCAAGGTTTTTTGAGTGCCCAAAAACTGACGCAATATGAACTTGAGCAGATCCAACCGATCACTAGCGGCGGGTTACATCAGCAGCTATATATTTATAAAGCCAAATCTGAAAACGGCATGAATATCATGCCGCAGCAAGCCAAACTTCGCTTTGCCTGTGAACAATTGACTGCGCGGCAATTTCAAATCAAGTTACATCCGCATCAATTTCCAGAACAGACCTTACTCAGTATCGAACTTCCAGAAACACAACACATGCAGCAGTTGACGGCATTTCGCCTGCCTGAGTAGCGAAGTCATTGATCGTTCATATTGAACTAAATCATTGCTAAGGCTTATTTTAAAATTTCGGGAAAGGTTGCAACAGTTTTGCTTTTACCCAACTGCACTTTCATTTTTTGTAGCATTTGATAAGGCTGTTGCTGCACAAACATATTCACGAAACTGAGCGGAATAGAACCTTCCGGATTGGCGTAGCCATAGGTCGACACTTTGACTTTTTGATTGCCTAAACGCTGGAAGGTCCAATCGCCCTCATAGTCGGTTAGGCGTACATAATTGGGATTGATCGGATAACCTTTTTTCACCGCTTTATTTTGGATGCTAATGATGCCTTGTGCATCTTTACGCATTTTGCCTTGTACCACTAAATCACGGTCTTTCAAGGGAAAAGGAAAATCCAACACCATATATAAACTGAATTCACCTTTTTGGTCATCACGGGATAAGACTTTGACACTGCCCATATAAGGGACCCAATTCACTGCATTTTCCACATCTAAAATCAGGGAAACCGCTTTTTCGATGGACACATCAAAACTGGTTTCAGCTTTGTATTGAAAGACAGGATTTTGAGCATTTTGATAGGTCCAAACCTTAATATTATTTTTATTAATCGTGAGTTTGGCATTATCCATAGTTTTCGCTTGTACTGCCGCAGTGAATGCGACAGCACAGGCCATAAAGATGACTTTTTTCATTCCATTGATCGTCTTATTTTAATTTTATGCTGTTGTTATAACGGATTTTAACGCGCTTTTATACGTCAATATCGTTAAAACCCAGTACATCTTTCATATCGTACTTACGTGCTTCACGACCAACTACCCATGCAGCTGCACGTACTGCACCAGAGGCAAAGTTCATACGATTGGTCGCTTTATGGGTAATTTCAACACGTTCACCATCCGCAATAAACATCGCAGTATGTTCACCGACAATGTCACCACCACGAATCGTTTGGAAGCCAATGGTTTGACGTTCACGTGGACCCGTATGACCTTCACGGCAATACACAGCATCTTGTTTTAAGTCACGTCCTAAAGCACCGGCAATGGCTTCACCCCACATCAGCGCTGTACCTGATGGTGCATCAACTTTATGGCGATGATGGGCTTCAATTACTTCAATATCTACAGTATCGCCAAACACTTTTGATGCCAATTCAAGAAGTTTGATTGAAACGTTTACACCGACAGAATAGTTCGCTGCATAGACCACAGGGGTTTCTGTTGCTGTTTCATCGAGATATGCTTTTTGCTCATCATTCATACCTGTGGTACCAATGACAATCGCAACGCCTGCTTCACGGCAAAGTTTAAGATGCTGTGCTGTTGCTGCAGGTGCAGTAAAATCGATTACGACATCACAATCTTTTAAAACCTCAGCTAGGTTACCGACAACCTTTACGCCAACCGCGCCAATCCCTGCAAGTTCACCGGCATCCGCACCGACCAAGCTACTTTCAGGACGTTCTACCGCAGCAGCTAATTGATAACCAGCTTGCTGAACCGCCTGAATTAAGATGCGTCCCATACGACCGCCTGCGCCCAAGATACCAATACGTGGAGCTGCTGACATAACATTTTCCTAATGTTGATTCGAAATTGGTCTTACTATATCAAAACTCCATGCGCAGGCTAAGTTACAAACAAAAAAATCCTGCATTTTCCGAAGGACTTTTGCAAATCAAGCTCTTCGACAGACGCTGACTATTCCCTCACCAAGTTTGGGCATTTTCACGGTATGATAGGCGCGTTCTATTGATCTTGAATATTCATGAAAACCCTATTGTATCTTTGTGCGGCAGTCTGTATTGCACTGGCATGGCTGATTCCGATTCATTACCGACCTTGGGCCACGTATACCGGTGAGCTTTATACCTTCTTTGCCCTGTTTGCCTTAGCGGCAACGTTCTTTAAAGAAAAGCTCATGGTGGCAAAAATTTCCTTGCCCCTGTTGCTCTTAGCGCTGATTCCCTTCGTCCAATTGGCTTTTGGGCAGGTGTATTATTTTAGTATTGCCTTGCTCTGTATGCTGTTTGTGTTCAGCTTCTGGCTGTGTATCAATCTTGGTTTTAGTCTCTCGCAAGGTACGGAAAAACGCGAAAAAACCTTCCTATACCTAAGCTATACCTTTGTTGCATCTGGGGTCATGACGGGACTCATCGCAATATGTCAGTGGTTAGATTTCGACTCGTTTCTTCCTTTTGTGATGAAAATTAGTGGAACTACGCGCCCATTTGCAAACTTTGCTCAGCCAAATAACATGGCCACGTTTCTGCTCATGTCCTTGTTAGCCTGCTTATATGTTTATGAACAGCAAAAAGTTAAAACCCGCTATTTGGTCGCTTGTGCAATTCCTATTTTAATTGGGGTCGCGCTCAGCCAATCTCGCACCTCTTGGGTGGCAAGTATCTGTGTCCTAGTCTATTTGGCTTATGCACAGTACAAAGATTATATCCGTCTTCGCTGGTTTTACAGCTTGGCCTGGTTTATCGGCTTTGTGGCACTGATTGTATTGATGCCAAAATTAAGTCAAATCATGAGCCAAATATCCGACATGAATATTCAAGAAAGTCGTGACGTAGCCGAACGTGCTGGTGGAGATATGTCTCGTTTAGCCATTTGGCAACAAATGGCGCATGCCGTAGCTGCACAGCCTTGGTTTGGCTATGGTTGGCATCAAACCAGTAGTGCTTTTGTCTCGATCTCTGACACGGTGCAAGGGCCTGTTTGGATTCGTAGCTCACACAATTTTATTTTGGATTTCTTATTGTGGAATGGCGCCATTATTGGTGTGCCGTTCTTGGCCTATTTCGCTTATTGGGGCATCCAATTACAGAAGTTAGCCAAGTCTGCATTATCTGTGATTGGCCTATTGATGGTCGGTGTCTTCGTTATTCATGCCATGTTGGAGTTTCCGCAAAACTACGCATATTTCTTACTACCTGCGGGTTTTATTATCGGGATTCTTCAAGCAGCGAAGCCACAGACGGCTACATTGAGTCTGTCTCCGTGGTTTATCCGCATTATTTTCGTGATTGGCACCGTGCTGATTACGGTGATTTATCGTGATTATGCCAATGCAGCAATTCAGCTGGGTCAGGCATCAAAATATGAAAAAACGCCGGAGAAAATCACCAATCATGAGCCGATCTATTTACTCACGGAATTTAGACATCGGGTAGCGATTATTCGTTTAAATCCATATTCCATCGTTTCTGAACAAATCATTCAGGATACTGAAAAATTGGTTCGCAGCTACCCAGCGAAATACCACATCATTAAATATGCACGTTTATTGGCATTTAATGGTCGTGAGGCTGAAGCACGTCATCAGCTACAGCGTCTTAAAAATATCTATAGGCTCGACATGAGCTATGAAAGTTTATTACCGCCTAATGCACAGCCGAAACCTTAAGATGCTCAATAAAAAAGCCTGCAATTATGCAGGCTTTTTTATAGCTGAGTTCACATCACAGCGAACTCAAGCCAATTGAATCAATCAAGTCAATTAATCAAATAAACGGTCGAAGAATGATTTTTTCTTCGGAGATGATTTATTGTCATCGCCATCCATCGTGTCTTGTAACTCTTTCAACAATTCACGTTGACGAGCCGTTAAATTCACTGGCGTTTCCACCACGATACGGCAGAGTAAGTCACCAGTCATGCTGGTACGTACAGGTTTCACACCTTTACCACGTAAGCGGAATAATTTGCCAGTTTGAGTTCCTTCAGGCACTTTCAAGCTCACACGACCATCGAGAGTCGGAATTTGAATTTCTTTACCCAATGCAGCATCTGCAATGCTTACAGGCACATCCATATATAAGTCAGCGCCATCACGTTGGAAGATTTCGTGTTCACGTACCACCACTTCTACATATAAGTCGCCTGCTTGGCCATCACGGATCGCCTCACCTTTGCCACTTAAACGTACGCGGTCGCCATTGTCCACACCTGCAGGAATGGTCACTTCTAAAGTTTGCTGACGGTCAGAAACCCCTGAACCATGACATTTATTACATGGGTTCTTAATAATTTTACCTTGACCACGACAGGTGCTACAGGTTTGCTGCACAGAGAAGAAGCCCTGTTGCATACGCACTTGACCTGCACCATGACAAGTTTTACACGTTTCGACGTCGTTTGGATTTTTAGATCCTTTACCATTACAGACATCACATGGCGCTGGCGCAGTAAAGGTAATGGTTTTTTTCACGCCCTTCACAGCTTCCTCAAGGGTAAGCTCCATAACATAGCGTAAGTCTGAACCACGGCGTGCACGTTGCTGACCACCACGGCCACCACCGCCAAATGCGCCACCGAATATGTCACCAAACTGACTAAAGATATCTTCTGCGCTAAAACCGCCACCGAAGCCACCGCCGCCGCCCATGCCGCCTTCAAAAGCTTGATGTCCCATACGGTCATACATACTACGTTTTTCGCTGTCCGATAAAACTTCATATGCTTCTGCAGCTTCTTTGAATTTTTCTTCAGCTTCTGGGTTATCTGGATTACGGTCAGGGTGATACTTCATCGCCAACTTACGGTAGGCTTTTTTAATTTCATCATCACTTGCGGTTTTAGATACACCTAAAACCTCATAATAATCACGTTTAGCCATGTCTGGCGATGCTCCTCACGGAATTTAATTTAATACTTAACTGTGGTCTGAAATTGGGGAATCAAACCATTTTTTCAAGGGGTAGGCAGGAAAAAAATAAATCGACTTAGAAAACAGCCTTATTTTTAACGAATTTGGATAGACCTTGGATCCATGCATTTAATAGATACAAAAAGGCAATCGCAGCAAAGACCACACCAATTACCGTGCATGCAGTCACCCAAAGATAGGTGTCCCAATAATAGAAAAATAAAGGAATAAACCACAGTGCGGCAAAAATGGCCATCATGGAATAAATCACGACGGTGCGCATGACCCAAAGCGCTTGGGCTTGTAGCCAAACTTCTGCAGAATCGATTTGAGTGACTTTGCGTGCAAAGCCGTAGGCAAATACACCACTAATCAGGGTAAATAAAGCGAAAAACATGAAGACATAAGAAATCGCAATATAACGGCGATACTTAGCTAAACTCTCTGCTGTCATCTGTGATTCAACCCCGTACACCACAATATGCCGCGCTGCACTTGTGGTTGTTTTACTTTTTAAAAATGTCTTTGTAGATCAGGTGCTACTATAGAGAAAAATTCAATATTTCGCACCCAATATTATGACACTTTTAAGGATTCTGCTGAGTTTTTTTCACTTTAAACCACTGTGCATATAACGCAGGTAAAAAGAACAAGGTCAGCAGGGTCGCCACGATCAATCCACCCATAATCGCCACGGCCATTGGACCGAAGAAAATACTGCGAGAAAGTGGAATCATCGCCAATACAGCAGCCAATGCAGTCAACACAATTGGACGGCAACGACGCACAGTTGCATTGATAATCGCATCCCAAGCCGACTCCCCAGACTGAATATCTTGTTCAATCTGATCAATCAAAATCAGTGAATTGCGCATAATCATTCCTGACAGTGCAATCGTGCCGAGCATTGCCACAAAACCAAAGGGTTTATTGAACAATAACAGGAATAACACCACGCCAATAATGCCCAAAGGTGCAGTTAAAAATACGATCATCGCCCGTGACATGCTACGTAGTTGAATCATCAATAAGGTCATGACAACTGCGAGGAATAATGGCATGCCCGCATTTACAGAAGTTTGACCACGTGCTGACTCTTCCACAGTACCGCCTACTTCGAGGAGATATCCATTCGGCATCTCTGCACGTAACTGATCAAATGAATCTTTTAACTCACCCACCACCGTTGCAGGTTGCAATTTACTGCGAATATCCGCGCGCACAGTAATGGTCGGTAAACGGTTACGATGCCAAATCAAACCTTCTTCAAAGCTATACTCAATTTTCGCAATCTGCGCCAATGGCACTGAACCACCATTGCTGGTCGGTACAGCCAAACTGCTGAGAGAACCGACATCCAATCGCTCCGCTTGATCACCACGCATCCGAATTTCAATCAGCTCTCGTTTCTCACGATACTGATTAATCACCGCACCACTGATTGAACTATTCAGGAAATTGGACAGATCTAAGCTGGAAACTCCCATTTGACGTGCGCGATCTTGGTCGATGTCCAGTTTAATAACTTTGCTTGGCTCACCCCAATCCAAATGCACATTGGTGGTGTTCGGGTTTTCACTGACTTTTGCAGACACACGTTGTGCCCACTCACGCACTAAGCTTAGATCTTCACCCGACACGCGGAACTGCAATGGATAACCTACAGGTGGCCCATTTTCTAAAAGTGAAACCCGTGTACGTACTTCAGGTAAAAGCTTACGGATTTCTTCTGCTAATGACTGACGAATTTCATTGCGATCATCTAAAGATGAAGCCAATACCACAAACTGAGCAAAACTGGCTTGAGGTAACTGCTGATCTAGAGGTAAATAAAACCGCGGTGAACCTGTCCCCACATAAGCCACAAAATTATCAATGCCTTGTTTTTTCGACAAGAACGCTTCGACTTTTTTTACGGCCGCTTCTGTGGCTTTCAGAGATGCACCTTCCTCGAGCTTTAAATCCACTAAAATTTCAGCACGGTTTGACGGTGGGAAGAACTGCTGTGGTACAGTTTTAAACATTAAAATCGATAACACAAAGATGCCAACTGTCGCTGCAATCACCGTCTTACGATAGGTCACACAAGTGTCGACCCAACCACGGAAACGTTGATAAAACGGAGACTGATAAGGATCGTGATGTTCCCCGGCATGATGCACCATCGGCTGAGGTTCAGGTTGTTTGCGCAAACGTGCCCACAGGCGCTGATACCATGGGGCTTTTTGTACCAAATCTTTGTTGAAGTCGGGTAGTAATTTATCCCCCAGATAGGGAACAAACAGTACTGCTGCAAACCATGACACCACCAATGCAATGGTGACCACTTGGAAAATCGAGCGGGTATATTCGCCTGTGCTCGATGCGGCTGTGGCAATCGGCAAAAATCCTGCAGCCGTAATTAGCGTGCCTGTTAGCATTGGAAATGCAGTCGTCCGCCATGCATGTCCAGCGGCTTGTAACCGGCTATAGCCCTGCTCCATTTTGATCGCCATCATTTCGACAGCAATAATCGCATCATCCACCAATAAACCGAGTGCGAGAATCAATGCTCCCAAAGAAATCTTGTGCAAACCGACATCAAACATCTGCATGCCAGCAAAAGTCATGGCCAAGACTAAGGGAATGGAAAATGCCACAACCAATCCTGTACGGAAACCCAAGGAGAAGAAGCTCACCAATAGGACGATAATCACCGCCTCAGCGAGGACTTTCATAAACTCATTGACGCTGCGCTTCACGGCTACAGGCTGATCCGATACTTTTTTTAGTTCCATGCCCAAGGGCAAGGTTTTTTGCAAGCGGGCAAATTCTGTTTCAAGGTTTTTACCCAAAGCCAGAATGTCGCCACCTTTACGCATCGACACGGCAATGCCTAAACCATTTTCACCCATAAAACGCATACGAGGCTGTGGTGGATCACTAAAGCCACGATGTACATCTGCCACATCACCCAATTGAATCGTTCGACCATTCACCAATAAAGGCATCTGACGCAGTTCATCAATGTTTTGTAAATTGCCGCTGACACGCACTTGAATCCGGTCTGAATTGGTTTCAAAAAATCCGGCACTGGCAACTGTGTTTTGCTGCTGCAAGGCTTGTTGAATCGCGGTCACAGGTATGCCCATTTGGGTGGCTTTAGTGTTGGAAATTTCAATCCAAACTTTTTGATCTTGCAGACCAATCAAATCCACTTTCGCAACGTCTTTGACCCGTTGTAACTGGAGCTGTAAACGGTCGGCATATTCCTTCATGGTGGCATAGTCAAAGTCTTTGCCGGTCAGGACATAGATATTACCGAAGGTGTCACCAAACTCATCATTAAAGAAAGGACCTTGCACCCCAGATGGTAATTGATGGCGAATATCATTGACCTTTTTACGCACGGTGTACCAAACATCGGGGACTTGCTGCGAACGTAAACTGTCCTTGGCCACAAAGGTCACCATGGATTCACCCGGACGTGAATACGCCATGATGCGTTCATACTGCCCCGTGGTCATCAGTTCTTTTTCAATTCGATCGGTGACTTGTAACGAAACTTCTTTGGCTGTTGCACCAGGCCAATAGGTTTGAATCACCATGACTTTAAAGGTAAATGGCGGGTCTTCACTCTGCGACAATTTGGAATAAGAAAATATCCCAACGATGCCCAGCAGAATCATAAAATAAAGGATTAAGCCTTTATTTTTCAGTGCCCACTCAGACAAGTTAAAATTCATTATTTAACTCCTGCCTGAATGTGTACCGCTCGATTTTCACGATCAACAGGTTGTATTTTTTGTTTTTCGCGGAGCAAATGCACGCCGCCAACCACCACAAAATCCCCTGCTTGCAGACCACTGAGTACGGGCACGCTATCACGTCCATATTCGCCTAAACTTACTGGAACTTTATGTACCGTATTGTCCGCATTGACCACCATCACATACGCCTGCTGACCACTCGCAGACACACTCGATAACGGCACATGCAAAACATTCTGCTGTGCTTTGGTTAAAAATACCCGTGCACTTTGCCCCAGTTGAATGGCGCTATTGCCTTCACGCAATGCCACTTTAACACTATATGTGCGAGACTGATCGGCAGCAGGACTAATTTCACGCACATAGCCTGCAAATTTTTCCTGTGGTTTCGACCACAAGGTGACCCATGCATCCTGCCCTGTTTTAATTTCAGCAACCGCTTGCTCAGGCACACCAATGACCACTTCACGTTCACCTGCTATCGCCAATTGAAATGCCGGTTGTCCTGCTGCAATCACTTGACCAATCTCAATATTGCGCTCAGTAATGACCCCAGTTTTATTGGCAATTAATTGGTTATAACCGGTCTGATTACGACTCACATCATAATTTGATTGGGCTTGCTTTAAGTTCGACTGTGCTGCTTTATATTGGTTTTCTACCGCATCGTACTGTGAACGACTCACGGCATTGACTGGCAATAATTGCTTAAAGCGTTTTAATTCATCTTCAGCAATTTGTGCAGCGGAACGCGCACTTTCAAGCTGTGCTTGTGCTGCATTCAGTTGCAACTGTGCATCTTTGACGTCTAATTTTGCCAAGACTTGCCCGACTCGGACTTGGTCTCCAACATCGACATAGCGCTCAGTGATTTGACCGCCAACCCGAAACGCCAAAGCCGTTTGCTGGCGTGCTTGTACATCACCCGCATAACTTTTCTGTTCAAAATGTGTGGCACCCGGCTGAGTCACCATCACAAATGGCACTTCCTGTTCCGTTTGGGCTTTATCCTTGCTGCATCCCCATAAGGTCACACTGCAAACGATAATCATGCTGACAACTGTGGTCTTAATCGTACTCATGAAGTTCGCTCTTAATAAAAAGTCTTTTTTAGGGCAGAATATTATTCAATTAATTTGGTTATTTTTTAATTAATAAACCATGCGGTACATTAATTAGATTAATTATCCGAAATCAATGACCTTTTCGCCTTTTTTGGAATTTTTTCAGCAAATGAATGTCGGCCGCCCGAAAGACTTAGAAAAACGACAACGGATTTTAGAGTCTGCAAAACAATTATTTTTAGAAATGGGCTATCACGGTTGCAGCATGAATCAGATTGCCCAACATGCAGCGGTCACCAAACTGACGGTCTATAACCATTTTCAGGACAAAGCCACCTTATTTACCAGTGCAATTGAAGATACCTGTGAATATATTTTAAATACTCGCCCGCGACACCTGCACAGCGAAAGTCATTTTATGCAGGCTTTCGTTGAAATTTGTGAGTTGGGGCTGAACATCATGAATTTGCCAGAAGCCATTAAACTGGATTTATTACTTTTGGAATTGGCAGCTGAACACAGTCCTTTGGTCGAACAGTTTTTCCGCGCCTCACATTTGAAAATGCGCCAAGTCTGGGAGAATTTCTTTCAAGACGCAGCGGCTTTAAATTTCATTCAGCAGGATAACCCTGCCCGACAAACTGAACTGATTGTGTCGCTACTGATGGGCCTACGTCATCAAGAAGTCTTATTGGGCATGCGCCCAGTACCTGAAGCAGCAGAACGGCAGGCCATTATTCACTCTGCCATCGACATCTTTATGCTGAAATATCAACTCAGCACACAAACCTAAGCATTTTCTGAAATATTTCAACGCTAAACTGAAACATATGGCATAGCTATTGCTCATTTACTCATAAAAGTCATCCGACTTTTGTCTGTACCCCCTTTTGCCACGGCACTTTCAGGGTATAGTCGAGGCAGGAATACGCGGAGAAATAACAAATGATTCAACAAATTGATGCTCCATTACGTGAAGATGTGCGCTTACTGGGCAATTTATTGGGTGAAACCCTAAAGCAGCATGCAGGACAAGATTTGTTTAATCAGGTAGAGCAAATTCGTGCCTTATCTAAAGGCGCGCGCGATGGACAAGTTGAAGCTGAAAAACAGTTAGAACAATTATTTTTAAATTTAAAAGATGAAGAAATTCTGCCACTGACCCGTGCATTTACGCACTTTCTCAACTTTGCCAATATTGCCGAACAATACAATGTGGTGCGCAGCCGTCGCCAAAGTGAGTTCGATGAGCAAGCACCCTCACCGAATCCACTCGATCATTTATTTGAAAAATTTAAAAGCAATAACATCAGTGCAGAACAACTGTTCCAACAAATTTGTGAATTAAAAATTGAATTGGTACTGACTGCACATCCAACCGAAGTCAGCCGTCGTACCTTGATCCAAAAATATGATGGTATTAATGATTGCCTGTTTAAAATGGATCAACAAAAACTTACGCCACGCGAACGCAAAGCCGTACTGGATGATTTAAAACAACTGATTTGCTCGGCATGGCAAACGGATGAAATTCGTCAACATCGCCCGACGCCTGTCGACGAAGCCAAATGGGGCTTCACGACCATTGAACAGACCTTGTGGAATGCTGTACCCAAATTCATGCGTGAATTGGATGGCATGGTCCAAGATCATTGTGGCAAGACTTTACCTTTAAATGTTGCCCCTGTGCGCTTTGCGTCATGGATGGGCGGTGACCGTGATGGTAACCCAAACGTCACCCATAACATTACTCAAGAAGTGCTTTGGCTTTCACGTTGGAAAGCTGCCGACCTGTATTTACGCGATATCGAAGACCTGCGTTGGGAACTCTCTATTCAAGAATGCAGTAAAGAACTCAGTGACGCCTTGGGTCATTTCCACCCTGAACCCTATCGTGAATACCTGCGTGATGCACGTGAACGCCTCAAAGCCACTCGTCACTGGTTGGCACTAAAACTCCGTGGTGAAGATGCTGACGATAGCCAAGTCATTAAAAGTCGCCATGAGCTGCTCGATCCACTGTTGGTTTGCTACCGTTCACTGATTGACAGCGGTTTACCTGAAATTGCCAATGGTCAGTTACTCGACTTTATTCATCGGGTGAATTGTTTCGGTATCGAATTACTCAAATTAGATATTCGTCAGGAATCCACACGTCATCGCCAAGCGATTTCTGCCATTACCGAATATTTAGGTTTAGGCAATTTTGAAACATGGACGGAGCAAGCCCGTCAAAACTTCTTGATTCAGGAACTCCAAAGCAAACGTCCACTGCTACCGAAGTTTTTAAATGAGCCGAAACAAAGCCTGATTGAACATCCAGATGTACAAGAAGTCTTTGCGACCATGCGCACTTTGGCAGAACAGCCACCTGAAAGTTTAGGGGCTTATATTATTTCCATGGCAGAACATCCGAGTGATGTCTTGGCCGTATTGTTACTGCAAAAAGAAGCCGGCATCAAACAAGCGCTACGTGTCGTTCCACTGTTTGAAACCTTAAAAGATTTGGATGGTGCAGCCCGTACCATGAATACCCTATTCAATATGCATTGGTATAAGCAGCATATTCAGGGTAAACATGAGGTGATGATTGGCTATTCAGACTCTGCCAAAGATGCGGGCTTTATGTCGGCAAACTGGGCACAGTATCGTGCGCAGGAAGAATTAACCGCGGTTGCGAAAAAACATGATGTACAACTGACATTATTCCATGGCCGTGGCGGTTCAATCAGCCGTGGTGGTGCGCCGACACAGCAAGCGCTGTTTTCACAGCCACCAGGTTCGATTTCAGGAGCGATTCGTGTCACAGAACAAGGGGAAATGATTCGCTTCAAGTTTGGATTAGAAGGTATTGCCTTACAAAACTTAGAAATTTACACCGCTGCGACCTTAGAAGCGACCTTATTGCCACCGCCTGAACCGAAACAGGAATGGCGTCAGCTCATGCACAGCATGACGGATCTGTCGGTACAGGTGTATCGTCAAACCGTGCGTGAAAATCCGCATTTTGTAAAATACCTACGGACTGTAACGCCAGAACTGGAACTACAAATGTTACCGCTCGGCTCACGCCCAGCCAAACGTAAAGTTAGCGGTGGGATTGAGTCATTACGTGCGATTCCGTGGGTGTTCGCATGGACGCAAATCCGTTTGATGCTTCCTGCTTGGCTAGGTACTGGTGCTGCGATTAATCAAGTGATTGATCAAGGTCAAAAGCAGACACTCGAAGAAATGTTAGAGCAATGGCCGTATTTCCAAACGTTAATTGATATGTTGGAAATGGTCTTGTCTAAGGCTGATGGTCATGTGGCGCTGTATTATGAGTCTCATCTGACGGATGACTCAGACCTCAAACAGTTGGGTGAAGAGTTACGTCAGCGTTTACGTGATGCGGTACAAACGCTATTAGCACTCAAAGGTGAATCGAAATTACTCAGCAGTAACGATGTGCTCGACCAATCCATGAAGGTGCGTAAGCCTTATTTATTGCCGCTACATTTACTACAAGCCGAACTGATGAAACGCCGCCGTGCATACCTTGCCGAGCGTCAAGCTGAAAATACCCCAGTCGACCATGCGTTGATGGTTAGCATCGCGGGTATTGCGGCAGGTTTGCGTAACACTGGCTAAATCTTCCAAGTTTTCAAAAAGCACACAGAACTGTGTGCTTTTTTTTTGACCAGTCATATTGGTTTTAATTTATTTTGGAATATATAAAATAAGAAAAATTTATGAAGAATTAGCTCTTATCCTATTTGATTAATTGCATGATTTAATGCCTTTTTTACACCCTTAAAACTTTTACCATTTGGTAAATTTACATGTAAAGTCATGTAATTAGTTTGAACAAAATATTTTTAAAAGAGATTAAATCTTCTAAAAAACAAGAGTATGATGTGCACAATTTATCTATTGAGTGCTCATTTTATGTCCAATTGGTTTCCCAAATGGCGCCCGTACGAAGGCAATATTGATGCACGTCCTGTAGGTACAAATGAGTACCTACCTCCGGTGCAAAGTGTTGTATTGGGGATACAACATGCCTTTGCAATGTTTGGTGCAACTGTCCTTGCGCCATTTTTGATGGGCTTTGATGCCAACCTTGCGATTTTAATGTCGGGGATCTGTACCATCCTGTTCTTCTTTATGACAGGTGGTCGTGTACCAAGTTATTTAGGCTCTAGTTTTGCCTTTATTGGTGTGGTCATTGCCGCAACAGGTTATGCAGCGTCAGGTACTGGCGCAGCAAATGCCAATATCGCATTGGCTGCTGGCGGGATTATGGCCTGCGGTATTTTATATGCCATTTTTGGTTTTATCGTGATGGCAACGGGTACCCGTTGGATTGAAAAACTCATGCCGCCTGTCGTTACAGGTGCAGTGGTGATGATCATTGGTCTCAACCTTGCCCCAGTGACCATTAAAGGGGTTGCCGGTAATAACTTTAATATGTGGATGGCTTTAGTAACCGTACTATGTATGGGTTCAATTGCTGTGTTCACCAAAGGTTTATTACAACGTCTATTACTCTTAGTTGGCCTTCTACTCGCTTACTTGGTGTATTACATCATTTCCAATGTCATGGGTCATGGCACACCAATCAACTTCATTCCAGTACAAGAAGCCGCTTGGTTTGGTGTTCCTCAATTCCATTCGCCTGTTTTTGATTTCAATGCCATGCTGATCATTGCACCGATTGCTTTGATTTTGGTGGCTGAAAACTTAGGTCACATTAAAGCTGTGGGCGCGATGACAGGTGAAAATCTGGATCCGCACATTGGTAAAGCCTTCGTTGCAGATGGTGTTGCAACCACACTTTCAGGCGGTGTCGGCGGTCCGGGTATGACCACTTATGGCGAAAATATTGGTGTGATGGCAGTAACGCGTGTTTACTCGACCATCGTGTTTGTATTTGCAGGTGTATTCGCCATCTTCCTTGGTCTTTCTCCAAAGTTTGGTGCGATTATTCATACCATTCCGCAAGCCATTTTGACAGGTGCATCGATTGTTGTATTTGGTCTAATTACCATTGCAGGTGCGAAAATTTGGATTGAAAACAAAGTCGATTTCTCAAAAAATAAAAACCTGATGGTGGCAGCAGTCACGATTATTTTAGGTACAGGTGACTTTGCACTTCAATTCGGTAACTTCAACTTAGGCGGTATTGGTACTGCTACATTTGCAGCGCTGATTTTGAACTGGTTCTTTAGCTTGGGCGATAAATCAGAATAAGCCTCCAAAGCATTTAAAAAAAATACAACATTCATTTGAAAAGCGGCCGAAAGGTCGCTTTTTTTTATAGCTGCTCTTTCGGTAAGATAAGGCATTAGCTAAGGAATACACCATATGCGACTGGATTTGTTCGACCTTCAATTGGTACTGCACATTGTAGACAGCGGCAGTCTGACCAAAGGCGCTGCTCGTTCTGCCATCTCGCTACAAGCAGCCAGTGAACGGATTAAAAAACTCGAACAGCATTACCGCACAGCCCTGTTCACTCGCCAAGCCAAAGGGGTCAAACTGACTCTTGCCGGTCAAACCTTGGTTGAACATGCGCAGCGCATCCTAGGTGAGGGGCAACAATTAGAACACGCTATGCTGCCCTTTGCCCATGGGCTAAGTTCCAATATGACCTTATGGTGTAATTCATCTGCACAAAGTGAATATTTACCAGTTTTGCTACCGCGCTATTTGCTGGAAAATCCCAACACACAAATTGAGCTGCATGAAGCCGAGTCTAAAGACATCATTGCAGCGATAGAGCAAGGCAATGCACAACTAGGTCTAATTTCGGGTTTCTTTAAATCCGAAAAGTTACAAACACTTGAGTTTGCAAATGATCCTTTGGTGCTAATTTGTCCTCTAACTCATGAATTGGCCTCGACACCTAGCGTCAAACCCGCAGAGATTTTGAATTATCCCTTTGTCGGTTTAATGCAATATCATTCCTTGCAACAATCGATCGAGGCTCAAGCCAAATTATTCGGCTGTGAAATTCAGTATCGGCTGCGTTTGCCGAACTTTGCCGCGATCGCCCAAGTGGTGGCGAATGGTGTGGGCATTGCCATCATGCCAAAACGTGCGGCCCAACGATTACTCAGTTTGTATGCCTTTGCACAAGTTGAGCTCAGTGGTGAATGGGCCAATCGAAAACTGCTCCTCACCGCGCGTAATTTTGATGATTTACCCTTAAATTATCAGCATTTCAGTCAGTTTCTACTATCACAAAAATCTACTTTAGATGGCCAAGTCTAGGCTTTAAATCACACCAAACTGGTGCAGCATCATATAGCCACCGAGGGCAATCAACCCGATAAAAAACACCTTACGGAATTTTTGTTCTGGAATGCGGTAACGAATTTTTTTCCCTGCCCACATCCCAATGAGCGCTGGAATCAGTGCTATGGCTGACATGGCATAATCAATCGGGAGATCTTCCACTGGATTTTGCTGTAAGAACACTGCCAAACAAATGGTTGATGTGGTAAAGGCTAAACCGAGTGACTGTACGAGGTCATCACGTTTGAGCTGCAAACCTTGCAAATATGGCACCACAGGGATCACCACCACACCGGTCGCAACAGTCAGCGCCCCTCCCAAATAACCGATCATTGGAGATAGCCATTTTTCATGTGGTGCAAAGTTCGGCAAGCTTTTGGCACAAAGCCCATACAATCCATATAGTGCCAACATGCCCCCCAGTAATGCTTCACTTTTAAATTCAGCATGTCCTAAAGTTGGAAAAATACTCCAAATTGAACCGACGATAATCCCAAGTAACAAGGGCCAAAAGCGTTGAATGAGGCGCAGCACCTGCCCTTCGGCAAATAGTTGCCAAAAGTTGGTGACCATGGATGGAATGATCAATAACGTGGCTGCCTGAAATGGACTGATCACCATGGTGAGTAAGCCCATCGATACCGCAGGCAGGCCTAACCCAATCGTGCCTTTAATTAAACCTGCGATTGCAAAAACTGTGATGACGAACCAAATCATGGCGAAACTCGCTGAAGAATTGGTTCTATGCTATGCAATTCAGGCACTTTGAAAAATCAGTGTTTTTGGAATAGAGCCTCAATAAAAAGTTGAGACTGTGCTTAAAATCAACTATAGACAAGGTAGTTGGATTCAATAAAAAAGTAATTACAATTTACTTTAATTACTGTCATAACTACTCATTTGCTCTTCAGCTAATTCATAAGAACTTTCGAATTGATATTTCACCGTTTCATCTTGAATCGAATCAATAAATTTTTTTATTTTATTTTTATATTCAACGTTCCCAGATTTATACATTGATAGCAAATAGCCCCACTCACCATAAATATACTGAGGGTCATTTTTTGATACTTTTCTTAATTCTTCTTTTAAAATCAATGCTAAATCGGAATAACATTTTTCATATTCATCTTTCGATCTTTTAGCATAATAGCTTAACTCACACTGAGTCACTAAAAGTTCCTGACTGAAAGAGTCCTTTAACATTTTATGATTAAGATTATAAGCCTCTTCATACATGCCTGTTGCTAAGTAGATTTGCATTTCAATCTTTTGTCGTTCTTGATCATTCGTGATCTTTTTTATTTCAGACAAACTATCTTTCATTACTTTATCTGCGTTTTCTTTATCTCTCAGATTAAGTTTATTAATAGTATTTTTATAATCATTTATTATAGCTGTATCTTCTTTAGACAGCGTTGAAATTGATTCTTTTTTTTGAGCTTCTTTAACTTCATGCTGATTCAAACTAATTTTCTCAGACGAGCAAGCAGTACTACCAAATATAAAAAATAAGGTTAAGAAAATAAAAAAATGCTTCATCAAACTTTTCTCGATACAGAGTTTAAGGTTAAGACATGAGTTTTAAAGCTAAGAAATAATCCTAGACAGTATCGTGGACAACAGATCCCTCTAAATTCTTAAAATATTTCTGTTCAAAGGCTTCAGGATTTAACTTGCCAATTGCAGAATGCCTTCTGATTCGATTGTAGTAAATTTCGATATATTCAAACAAGAAAGCATTAGCTTCCCTGAGCTGCTTGACGTCTTTTTCTAAGTCTAGAATACGCTGTTGTTCTGGTGAAAGTTGACGTTTGCTTGAACCAACTGGATTAGCTTTGAGAATCCATTTATCTAAGGTTGAATACCCTACACCTAATTTCTGGGCGATTGAAACTACAGAGTCGTGTGAGTTTGAAAGCGCATAATAATTAGCTTGTTGTATATTTTTAGACTCCAGAGTTTAACTATTTTTACATCTCTAAAGTTAATCTTACTTTATCTTTAGAGGGAATATGTGCCCATTATTTTGTCTAGAATCAAACGACTATCTATTTATTCAGGATCTAAGTAGATAATTCCCACATCAATTTTATTAAGATGGTCAAAGCCTGCCCTATCTTCGGGAACTTGATCTACATAGAGGTCAACATATTCAATTCTTTTTGTTTGATAATTAGGGAATGAAAAAAATAAATCTCCTGTACTATTAGCATAATCTACTGGAGGTTTCTTTAAATAGTATTTTTCAGTTTTAGCAGGAATAAAGAATTTTCCATTCGCATCTAATTTAGTATCAGGATCTGAAAGAATACCATTTACGCCAATATATCCTAATTTGTTTTTTAGAGGTAACTTGGTTTTATTATCATACACATAACCACTGAATTCAGACGTAAAAAAAACCGTTTTTTGAGTACACGAAGCCTGAGTTAAGATAATGAAAATAAATAAGAAGCCCGTAATTAATTTTTTCATTTTTTGATATCCCTGAAAGAATTAAGAGCCCTTTAACATCTTGCTCGTTGGCAACCATCCTAGTATATCCATCAGGAATATTTATTAAGGATTCAGCTGCATATTTCATTAAATCAATTGCATGGCCTGTTTCAGTGCTAATGTTTCTTTAAATTTATTATATATAAGTCTGTTTCATAAAAAGTCCATCCTGAATCTAATTTTAAATAGCTTGTTCTATAAGTCGTCTTTCGAGATAGACCAAGATTTGAACTTCTAAATACCAGATCATCAGGATTAACATTTGTAATGAAGGTTAATTTCATCGCCATTTTCTAATAATGATCCGATAAGTGCTGCGGCCCTGCCATCAACATTTAGAAGAAATTCTGCGCCGGAGATAATTTTTGCTGTCGAACCATCTAAATATATAGCTTCATCACCAACCAAAGCTAAAGAGATTCCGTTGACCTTATAAGCATGATTAGATGCTCGAACTAACCCACCTTTTTTTGTTTTTTGAACCATTAAAAGCCGCATAATATTTGGTATGCGGTTTATGATTCCAATAGAGTTGTTCTGCTTGGTGAATCTTTTGAATATCGTCTTGAGAAAGTTTTTTTAGCTGTTCTTCTGAGAGTTCATGTAAAAAAGTAGGGCTAATCATACTAGATCCAATTATTATAATTGGATAAAGAATAACAAATAATAAAATTTCAAAATGTAAATCAAATCATTATTTTTCAGTTGGTGATATTAAAAAAGAACATTAATAAATTTGATCTAATCTCAAAAACTAAAAATTACGGTCGAATCTCTTTCAACTCACGTTGAATAAAATGCTGAATCATATCGCGGTATAAACGTTCCACAATATCTGCATTTACACCGTGCTCTGTGGCTTGTAGACGAATTTTACTAATCACCGCTTCGACACGTTCTGGTGATTGAACATCCTGTACTGAACGCTTAAACCGCACCGCTTGATCGACATAAAACTGACGTGCAGCAATGAGCTCAATAATCCCCTGATCAATCACATCAATCTGTGCGCGGGCTTGCTCTAATGACTCAACTTTTTCTTTCTTCATCTTCTCTGGCTTCACTTTCAGCGGTGTTTTCACTTTTATACTTCTCTTCTAACACATTACTGAAAATACTTTCAATCATCCATACGCGGTATAAGCTATTAAATACATAGCTTTGACCTGCAATACGTAATTCTAAAACAGGAAAATCAGGCTGTGACTTCATCTCACAGTGCATATCATTTTCTTTTAATTTTTCAGCAATATCATTAGTAGTCAGTTCAGAAATCTCCAACTCATACTGTAAAGCCTGAAAATGTGCTTTGAAGGATAAATCACGCCCTTTGGTCCATACGGCTTCCAAAATACGATACATCACATCAATACGCTGCTCTTCGGGCGCACTGTAGTAAAGCTGTGACATAGCTAATGTCGCAGCTTCTGTAGGCCGGCAAAATGGCGTGAACTTAATTTCTGTCCGTTTAGATAGACGAGTTGCCAAACTCCAGTCAAACAAATCTCGACCGTGATACGACAATGGATACACATTCAGCTGAATATTATAATAGTCCGCCAATTCTTCACGAATATAAGCCAGCAATAACCATGAAATCGGATCTTCCATCGCGATGTAGAGATCAAGCTCAGGATCAAGTCCCTGAATTTCATTTAACTCTTCTGCATCACTGATCAGGTGCTCACGCCATTCAATATGATTGATCATAAAGATCGGGTTATCTGTCAGGAGTTTTTGTTGTTTTAAACGGCGTGTTAAACGCAGTAAATCATCTACAGCATGGTACTTACGTTCACCAAACTCAAAATACCCCGTCAAAATTGGTAAGTCAGAAAAGATCCGTTCTGGAAAATCCTGTGCTTTGTGATGGCGACTGGCCATCGCATACAGTGTTCTCAGCTTGCCATACTGCTTTTGCCACAGCATGTGGAACACATCTTCAAGTAAATAAAGAAAATCTTGGCCGCGTAATGGGGTATTTTTTAGAATGATTTCGGCTTGTTCTAAAGCTTCAGCGGTCGGTTGTTCAGGTGTTTCATGGAAACTAAAACGATGCTGCCGCGCTAAAATTTGGGCATCATTCAGACAATATTGTTGCCATTCTATCGAGGACATTTGATTAGGAGGTTCAGCACTCTGACGACAAATAATCACTTTTAGTGGTTTAATTTCAACACTGAGAATTTCTTCTAATTGAGGCAGTTGCTGCGCAGCCAAATAGCTATAGACATCATCCAGTCGAAGATAAACACTCAGACCTTGTTCCGTGGGTAACACCGCTTGTCGGGTCGGTTTCTGATAAAACCAACTCGATCGGATTGGATCGAACCAACGGCGTAACAGTGACATGCGTTTTTTGCCTCAAAATGATGAATTGTACCGAACCTGCCAGCACATGCTTAAAATTCAACTTCTATTATGAAGCTGTTTTAAATGAGATATAAGCCTTGTGCAAAACTTATATCAAGTCAGGGCTGAATGTTCAATATTTAACAATGGATTAGACGTCTAGATTTAGGTCAGTCACCGCACCTTTTTCCGCACCAGAGGTCAACTTGGCAAATTTAGCCAATGCGCCGTGGGTATAGTTTGGTTTCGGTTTGACCCAGGCCGCACGACGTGCAGAAATTTCATCCTCTGCCACATGCCAAGTCATTTCACGCGTTTCAGCGTTAATTGATATTTTATCGCCGTTTTTGACCAAGCCAATTGGGCCGCCTTCATAGGCTTCTGGTGTCACATGCCCGATCACAAAACCATGGCTGCCGCCCGAGAAACGCCCATCAGTCAACAGTGCAACAGATTGGCCTAGACCTTTACCAATAATCGCTGAAGTCGGTTTCAGCATTTCTGGCATACCCGGCCCGCCTTTCGGCCCAACACCGCGGATCACCACCACTTCGCCTTCTTGTACTTCACCATCTAAAATACCGCGCATGGCACCCTGTTCACCCTCAAATACCCGTGCAGGCCCTTCAAAATACAGCCCTTCTTTACCGGTAATTTTAGCCACGGCACCTGTCGGTGACAGATTGCCTTTGAGTACCACCAAGTGTGAATCCTTTTTGATCGGTGCATCAAACGGCAGAATAATTTGTTGACCTGCAGGATAGTCTGCTACCTCCGCTAAGTTTTCCGCCAAAGTTTTGCCCGTAACGGTTAAGCAAGAACCATCGAGCATACCTGCATCCAGCATGCGCTTCATCAGCGGTTGAATGCCGCCAATGGCAATCAGTTCCGACATTAAATATTTACCCGATGGGCGCACATCGGCCACCACAGGAATATCTTTACCAATGCGCACAAAATCATCCAAAGAGAGTTCCACGCCTGCGGTATGCGCCATGGCAATCAAATGCAGCACGCCATTGGTTGACCCGCCTAAGGCAATTAGCACTTTAATCGAGTTTTCAAAAGCAGCTTTGGTCATAATGTCACGCGGTTTAATATCCAGACGCAGCAGATTCATCACGGCTTCACCTGCACGCTGGCAGTCGGCAATTTTATCCGCGGATACCGCTTCCTGTGCTGAAGACCCCGGCAAGCTCATGCCCAGTGCTTCAATCGCTGAAGCCATTGAATTGGCCGTGTACATACCGCCGCACGAACCCGGCCCCGGCAGCGCGACTTCTTCAATCTGCTTCACTTGAATTTCATTGATTTCGCCTTTGGCATGCTGACCGACTGCTTCAAATACCGAAATCATGTCGGTATGACCAGCTCCTGGTTTGATGGTGCCACCATAAATAAACAAGCCCGGACGGTTTAATCGCGCCAAGCCCATGATGCAACCCGGCATGTTCTTGTCACAGCCGCCAATCGCAATCACGCCATCATAGGCCTGACAGCCCACCACAGCTTCAATAGAGTCGGCAATGATTTCCCGCGACAGCAGTGAATACTTCATACCTTCAGTACCATTGGAAATGCCGTCAGAAATCGTAATAGTATTAAAAATAATGCCTTTACCGCCTGCAGCATTGACCCCACTTTCAGCTTCACGGGCCAAACCATCAATATGCATATTGCACGGTGTGACATTGGCCCAAGTCGAAGCAATGCCAATAAATGGGCGAGTAAAGTCAGCATCATGGAAGCCCGTGGCACGCATCATGGAACGTGCAGGCGCATTTTCGATACCTTCATAAACAGGCGCAGAATGTTCGCGAATATTATTTTTACTCATTGTTCTTCCTTGACGATGGCTGATTTAGTGCCTCAGTTTTGGCGGATTCTTTTAAATTTATTGTATAGAAAGCGCTCGGCATGTAAAAGAAATTACATCTCAACAAAAGAGATTTTTAGCGCATGCAATACCATTCAATCACATGACAAAGCGACATGGATGTCGCTGTTTTCCTGTATGGCAAGGATGCCATATCAGGAGAACAAAAGATTTTTGTTACTTTTGATCTTTCAAAAGTAAGGGATTGCCTACACAAAGCCATATAAATTATAGCTACTATTCGAGGCTGTCTTTTTAGAATTTTAATGACATCCACTAATTATTAAATTTTATTTAGTTGCTTCAAGAAACATTATTTTTAATCAGATTAAGAAATCTATAACTTAGAATTATTGTCCCATTATTTCATTTAAAAGCTGATTACAGCGGAGTCTTACCTCTATAAAAGCTAATTTTCGGAGCTCGTATGTTACTTTTGTTTCGGCAAAATGAGATGCGAAGCTTCGCAAGGAAACCATCTTGCGGTGCAATGCACCTCACCGACAAAACTCGACAACTGTTTGCAACTAAAAAAATGATCGCAGAAACATTCACTTTTAAATTACCGTTTGCCTCAGACAGTTGCGGATGACATTTCCTCGTATCCAATGCAAGTTATGTAGATGTAAATTAAAAAAGCACCCCATGTGGAGTGCTTTTTAATTAAAAATCTAAAGCTTAGATTTCACGTACTGCGCCTTTCGCCGCACTCGTGGTATGCATTGCATACGCTTTCAATGCTTTCGAGATTTTGCGTGGACGCTCTTCAACTGGATGCCAACCTTTGGCTTCTTGCGCTGCACGGCGAGCGGCCATGGTTGCTTCATCAACAGCTAAGTTGATGGTACGGTTTGGAATATCGATTTCGATTAAATCGCCATCTTCCACCAAACCAATTGCACCACCTTCTGCTGCTTCAGGTGAAACGTGACCAATAGACAGGCCTGACGAACCGCCCGAGAAACGACCGTCAGTCAATAATGCACATTCTTTGCCTAGACCTTTCGATTTTAAGTAGCTGGTTGGGTACAACATTTCTTGCATACCCGGACCACCACGTGGGCCTTCATAGCGAATCACCACCACATCACCGGCTTTGATTTCATTACCTAAGATCGCCTCTACTGCTGAATCTTGGCTTTCAAACACACGTGCAGTACCGTTGAATTTCAAGATTGAATCATCTACACCCGCAGTTTTTACGATACAACCATCGAGCGCAATGTTGCCGTAAAGCACAGCTAAGCCACCGTCTTTCGAGAACGCATGTTCAGCATTACGGATCACGCCATTTTCACGGTCACCATCTAGTCGTTGGTAATATCGATCTTGTGAGAATGCAGTTTGCGTTGGTACACCGCCCGGCGCTGAACGGAAGAATTGGTAAACGTCTTCATTTTCAGTACGGATAATGTCCCATTTATCTAAAGCATCTTTTAAGCTTGCTTCGTGAACAGTACCCACAGATGTGTCCAATAAGCCTGCACGGTCTAATTCACCGAGAATGGACATGATACCGCCAGCACGGTGTACATCTTCCATATGTACGTCGTTTTTCGCAGGTGCAACTTTACAGAGTACAGGCACTTTACGAGATAAACGGTCAATGTCGTCCATCGTGAAATCAACGCCAGCTTCATTGGCTGCAGCCAACAAGTGTAGAACGGTATTGGTTGAACCACCCATCGCGATGTCTAAAGTCATAGCATTTTCATACGAGGCTTTGGTCACCATTTCACGTGGCAATACGCTGTAATCATCTTGTTCATAATGACGTTTAGCCAATTCAACAATTAAAGAGCCTGCGCGTTCGAATAATTTTTTACGGTTTGCATGTGTTGCCAGTGTAGAACCGTTACCCGGTAAAGACAGACCCAATGCTTCTGTTAAGCAGTTCATTGAGTTTGCGGTGAACATACCTGAGCATGAACCGCAAGTTGGGCATGCAGAGCGTTCGTATTCTGCTACTTCTTCATCGGTATAGTTGTCATCTGCAGCCACAATCATGGCATCAATTAAGTCGATCGCTTTGTCGTTGCCACGGATTTTAACTTTACCCGCTTCCATTGGACCGCCCGAGACAAATACCACTGGAATGTTCAAGCGCATTGCCGCCATCAACATCCCTGGGGTAATTTTGTCACAGTTGGAAATACATACCATGGCATCGGCACAGTGCGCGCTCACCATGTATTCTACTGAGTCTGCAATCAAGTCACGTGAAGGTAATGAATACAGCATCCCGTCATGGCCCATCGCAATACCGTCATCGACTGCGATAGTATTGAACTCTTTGGCTACACCGCCTGCTTGCTCAATTTGACGCGCCACGAGTTGACCAAGGTCTTTAAGATGAACGTGACCCGGTACAAATTGAGTAAATGAGTTCACGACGGCAATAATTGGTTTACCGAAGTCTTCATCTTTCATACCAGTTGCGCGCCATAAGCCGCGCGCACCCGCCATATTTCTTCCGTGTGTCGATGTTTTTGAACGATAGTCAGGCATTTTATATTTCCAACAAAGTTTGAGCTTGAAATGAATCCTACAGATTCACTCTGGCTAAATCATACTGACAATGATGTAAAATCAGTCGAATTTTAAACCTATCATACACCAAGCCATTGTTTTTAAAGATGGCTTTTTAAGCTGAGATTTGGGCAGATGGGTCTATCAATAAAAACGAGTGATTTGACGACAAAAATCTTTTAACTGAAATCTACTATACCGCCATCAATGGCTGCACAATACAAAACTTTCATGAATAATTTTTAAATTTTATATAAATATAATTTATTTTAAAATTGCAAATTTGCGATTTTGGGTTATGAAATCATTGAGCTTGGACAGCTTCAAAGTTGCAAAAATCAATTTCTAATGTTCTAAATTACGCATTAATCATTTGCTATAATCCACATATTCAACACAGATTCGGTTCATTCATTTTGAAAATCATCTTTGCCGGTACGCCAGAATTTGCCGCAACAGCACTAGCTGCTTTGCTCAACACACAACATGAAATTGTTGCGGTATACACTCAACCTGACCGCAAAGCTGGACGTGGACAAAAACTCACAGCTTCTGCCGTAAAGCAATTGGCTTTAGAGCACCATATTCCTGTTTACCAACCCCTTCATTTCAAATCATCGACTGAAGAAGGTTTAGCCGCACAAGCGGAATTAAAGGCCTTAAATGCCGATGTTATGGTGGTTGCAGCCTATGGTTTGATCTTGCCGCAAGTGGTGCTAGATACCCCGAAATATGGCTGCCTGAATATTCATGGTTCATTGCTGCCACGTTGGCGTGGTGCAGCACCGATTCAACGTGCCATCGCAACAGGTGATATTGAAACAGGTGTCACCATTATGAAAATGGCAGCCGGACTCGATACAGGCGACATGATGTATAAAACCATCTGCCCGATTGAAGCAACGGATACCTCTGCAACTTTGCATGACAAACTTGCAGAACAAGGTGCAACCGCAATTGCTGCTGTTTTAGATACTGAACAAACGTTGCAGCAATATTTAGACAGCCGTGAAGTTCAAGACGAAGCATTAACGGTTTATGCACATAAGCTTTCAAAAGCCGAAGCAAAAATTGATTGGTCCATCGATGCTGTACAAATTGATCGTAACATTCGCGCCTTTAATCCGTGGCCGGTAGCATTTATTCAGTTGGATGAACAAAACAACTTACGTGTTTGGCATTCTGAACTTTCTGCTGTGTCTGCACCGAACGCTCAAGCAGGTGAAATCATTGCCATCGACAAAAAAGGCATACACGTTGCCTGTGCCAATGGCAGCGTGATTATTTTGACCTCTTTACAATGGCCAGGTGCTAAACCACTCAACCCTGTACAAATTTTACAAACCCAAAAATTGACTATTGGACAAATTTTATAATGAAGCAATCTCCCAACGCCTCGACCCGAGACCTTAATTTACGTGCTCAGGTAGTGAAGACGTTATTGGCTGTCCAAAATGGTCAATCGCTGCAATCTGTCCTCGCGCAGCAAATGAATATCGTGTCAGATAAAGACCGTGCGTTATTCCATGAATTGGTGCTTGGTTGTTTACGTCAATGGTATGCATTGAAACAACTGACTTTACCGCTTCTGTCTAAACCGGTAGATAACCAAGTGGTTGAAACCTGTTTATACCTTGGTTTGTACCAATTGTTGTGTACCCGTGTCGCAGCTCATGCTGCAATTTCTGAAACGGTGGAAGCTGCAAAACAATTGGGTATGGGAAGTTTAAGTGGCTTAATCAACGCAATTTTGCGCCGTGCAACACGTGAAACAGAACAGTTCTACGATGTACTTGAACAAGCCACAAATCTACCAAGTTGGTTAACCAAACGCCTGAAAAAAGACTGGGGCGAACAATTTGATGAACTTAGTTATGAGCTTAAGCAAATTGCACCACTGACTTTACGTGTCAATACACGCCAAGTCAGCCGTGACGAATACCTCGATATTTTGGAAGATGAAGGCATCGATGCACATCGCTGTGAACTCTCTAATGTCGGTATTGTGATGGACGAAAGCCTACATATTCCAAGCTTACCGGGCTTTGAAGCAGGTGGTTTTTCGGTACAAGATGAACATGCTCAACTGTGTGCAACACTATTACCAAATCTCGATGGTAAATTTGTGATTGATGCTTGTGCTGCGCCGGGTGGTAAAACCGCACATATTTTAGAGACTTTCCAACCGAAGAAACTCATTGCACTGGATCAAGATGAAAAGCGTCTAAAACGTGTGGTTGAAAACCTTGATCGTTTGGATCTCGATGGTAAACATGTCGAAATCCAAACTGCCGATGCCGTCACCTATACTGCTCCTGAACTTGCTGATTGCATCGTGCTCGATGCCCCATGTACTGCTGTCGGTGTAATGCGTCGTCATCCTGATATACGTTTACTACGTCAATCGGGCGACATTGCAAAAACTGTAGTGTTACAAAAACAAATTTTGGAAAACATGTGGAAGCAGCTTAAAGTCGGCGGCACGCTGCTTTACATCACCTGCTCGATTTTGAAAGCTGAAAATGAACAGCAAATGGTTGAGTTCTTTGCCAATCATGCCGATGCCCAAGAAATTAAAATTGAAGCGGATTGGGGTGTTGAACAAATTCATGGTCGTCAATTGTTCCCGAAAGTGGGTTATGGCGATGGCTTCTTCTACTGCCTCATTCAAAAAACAGCTTAATCTACAATAGAATTTGCTTTTTAGTACCACATAAAAAAGGAACCCTCGGGTTCCTTTTTTATCAACGATGAAGCTTAATCTTCTTCATCTGGATGTTTTGCTAAATGGATCGACGCTAAGATCAAACCGCCCCAAAGCAAAACAATTGAAATGATCATCATGATTAATGCAGATGTATTCATGTTATTTCTCCTCAGGGTTTTTGTCTTTCATGCAACTAAATACAATGGCACCAAGCACAAAGATCGCAATGACTAAACCGGCTACAGGCAATAACACGTCAACTGGATAACCACCATAGCCTTTAGATGCAACGTCTTTAATGGTTAAGCCTAAAGCTACTAATAATGAAAGCGGAGTAACAACCGTTAATAAGAAGTTCCAACCAAAGCCCAATTTGATACTTGAATATTGATTCACATGATTACGTAATTGCGCAAGCAATGGACGACGGAACCAAGACACCAAGATAATCGAGAACAAACCACCCGCTACGATACCAATGTTATTGGCGAAGTAGTCAATGATGTCAACGAAAGTAATCGCACTGTGGGTTGAGAAAATTAAGGTCGATACAATGGCAGAACCACCCGCAACAATCGTTACAGCTTTTTTACGTGACCAGCCGAATTTATCTTGGAACGACGCAATTGGCACTTCCAAAATACTCACCATTGAGGTGATCCCTGCTACAGCCAGTGACGAGAAGAACAAGAAACCAAATAAATCGCCGCCAGCACCTAAGCTAGAAATGATTTTCGGGAAAGCAATAAACGCAAGACCAATACCGCCTGAAACCACTTCATTTACAGGTACGCCCGCACTATGTGCCATAAAGCCCAATGCCGCAAAAATACCAATACCCGCTAAAATTTCAAATGATGAGTTGGCTAATGCAACGACTACACCTGAACCGGTCAAGTTGGTTTTTGCTTTTAAGTAAGACGCATAGGTCAACATAATCCCGAAACCAATCGATAACGAGAAGAAGATATGACCAAAGGCTGCTAACCATACTTTATAGTCAGTCATCGCATCCCAGTTTGGCGTAAAGAATGCATTTAAACCTTCTGTAGCACCCGGTAAACGTACCGCTTGAATCACCAAAATCGAGAACAAAATCACCAACAATGGAATAAAGATTTTATTCGAAAGCTCTACACCCTTCTTCACACCACCATATAAGATGAACATGGTAATCGCCCAAACAATTACCAATCCAAAGAATAAGGTCGGTACAAAGCCAAAGGCAATTCCATCGGCATTTTGCAAGTAGGTATTAAAGAAGAAGCCTTGCGTATCTTCACCCCATTTTTGACCAATTGAGTAGAAAATATAACTGCCGGCCCATGACAATACGCTGGCATAGTAAATTCCGATGATGAGTGTCACCATCACTTGCCACCAGCCTAATGCCTCACTGTTCATAAGTTTTTTATATGCAGTAGGCGGTGCTTTTCGGAATTTATGCCCCACTGCATAATCTAAGAACAATAAAGGCAAACCCGCTGCAAAAATTGCAATTAAATAGGGAATTAAAAATGCACCGCCACCATTTTCATACGCCACGTAAGGGAAACGCCAAATGTTTCCCAAACCTACAGCGGAACCAATAGCGGCAATGATAAATCCTGATCGTGCCGACCAGTTTTCACGATTATCTGACATAGAACACCTAAACTTCAGGCATCTTTAACTGCTGCTTGTTATGGTTATATCGCGAGCAAAAAAAGAACCATAAAAATAAAATTCTGGGTGTTTGATCTGGTGAGATACCTTGTGAGCGTCTATACCAAATTGCAAACAGAAAAATCACATGCGCATTTTGGTTAAAAACACCACAAATAACTTTCCCTTTGTATGAATTAACAATACTCACTTTTTTTAAGTTTTTCTGTAATTTCTACGGCAAATATTCCATTTTTATAATGTGTTTAGGCTTAAATGTTCATTTAATCAGCTTATTTTTCATACAATTTAAGTTATCAATAATATAACTTTTAGGAATATTTTATTTCCAATTAAATTTTTAAAGTTATTTCACTCGATAATGCCCCGTAATTTGATAGACATGTAAAAGATCTTCTTCCTGTGTACCTTCTCCAATATTATGGATGATGAGCGGAACATCGCTAGCTTTCACTTTACGATCTGAAACCACGCCAATATGCACTAAACCCCGTCCTAAGTCCCAAGTGACAATATCACCTGCCAAATATTGCTTATCTTTGACTACATAGCCCTGACGTTGCATCCAGGTTTGAATATTGGGAACACGCCGATGATCAATATTTTTATCGGTTCCTTTTAAGCCCCATTTTTGTGGATACTGTTTAAAATTGACTTTCATATCTTCATGAATGGCTTGTTGTAAATCAATCCCTTGCTGTCGTAATGCACGAATTACCACGTCGGTACAAACACCCTTGATTAAAGGGACATCTCCCATCGGATAACGCAGTGCAGTATACGCAGGATCATAATATAAGGTTTTCCCAATTTGACTGCGTGCATCCGTCACCATTTGAGTGGCATTAAAAGCAAAGACAGCCATATTCACGGTCATCAAACAGACCAATAATAAAATTCGTTTCATTTTTTCTTATGCACTTTAGTTTTTTGCAATGATTCAAAAACTGGGCTTCGATCAGTTCCATACTGAACCAAGCCCATGTTTAAACGGCTACAGTTTTATCGCCAATACGCGTTCTTCTTGCATATCTCGAATGGCAGACTGAATCCCTTCTCGGCCTAAGCCAGAATCTTTTACACCACCATATGGCATGTTATCGACACGGAAAGATGGAATGTCATTAATAATCACTCCACCGACATCTAAGTGATTCCACGCATACAACATTTTATTCAAATTTTGCGTATAGACGCCCGCTTGTAAACCAAAACGGCTGCTATTAATTTTGGCGATACCTTTTTCAAAGTTTTTGTATTTCTCTAAAATCGCTACAGGGCCAAAGATTTCATCTTTATACACTTCTAGCGATTCATCGACATTTTCTAATAAAATTGGATCGAGCAAAGCCCCCTGATGTTCACCACGAACCAATGCTTTGGCACCTTTTTTTACTGCTTTATCGACCCATTTATGTACGCGTGTTGCTTCAGCTTCCTTAATCATTGGACCGACCATGGTACTTTCCAAATGAGGATCAGCGGCTTTAAGCTGCTTCATTCTCGCCACGAGTTTTTTCTTCACATCGGCATAGATATCGGCATGCACCAAGATGCGTTGAACACTAATACACACCTGCCCTGCATGGTTATATGCCCCGCCCACTAAGCGTTCAATAAATGCCGCTGAAATTTCAGTATCAGGCTCAACCAATACCGCAGCATTACCGCCAAGTTCTAAAGTCACTTTTTTACGTCCCGCACGCGCTTTCATATCCCAGCCGACAACATCGGAACCGGTAAAGCTGAGCAGTTTAAATCGGTCATCTGTTACCAAGACATCTGCATGTTCACGTGGACAAGGTAAAACTGAAAAAGCACCTTTAGGTAAATCCGTTTCTGCCAAAACTTCCGCAATTTTTAAAGCTGAAATAGGCGTCAAACTTGCAGGCTTCAAAACAAATGGACAGCCTGCGGCAATGGCAGGTGCAATTTTATGCGCAGTCAGATTGATCGGAAAATTAAACGGGCTGATCAAGGATACAGGGCCTATCGGCACATGTTTGACCATGCCTTGATAGCCAGATGCCGCTGCAGTAACCGCCAATGGGATCATGCGACCATCATCCATCTGTGTGACAGCATCGGCAGCAATTTGAAAGGTATTAATTAAACGTTCAACTTCAGCAGCTGCGGCTTTACACGGTTTTCCACCTTCCGCAATTAAAATTTCAGTCAATTCTGCACGCATTTCATTAAAACGTTTAACACAGTGCAGTAAGATTTTTTGTTTTTGAAAAGGTTCCAATGCCGCCATTGCAGCGCTAGATTTAACCGCTGAAGCAATGGCTTTTTCAATGGTTGCAGCATCTGCGAGTGCAACGCGTGCATATACGTCTTGGGTATATTTTTGATCCACTTCTAACCACTGATCGGTAGTCAATGCTTTACCTGCAACATAGAGCGGATAGTCTTTTATATCTTGTACGGCTTTGGACATGACGATATTTCCATGATCTTGAGACATTATTGATAAATGTGAATAAATCTATGCCCTCTATCATGCGCTGACTGAGCACAGAGTTCACTATATTTAAGTAACAAAATGAACCACAAGCCTCAAACTTGATTACTTATACGCCCTGAACTTCATCCCCTATTTTCAGATCTCGGCTTGTACTGAAAAACGTATGATCGAGTCTCTATATAACAATGAAATTAAATTAGAAAAGGTGTGTAAAATAAAAAAATCTCATTATTTATCAATTTTTTAATAAATTATTCAACCTAAATTCAATGATAAGAATTATGAGTACAACATAAAAAAAGCCCATCAAATGACGGGCTTTTTAAATCTATGTTTTAGCTATACGAACGCTGTGTTTTCACTGAAGCCTTATTCACATTTTCTAAAGCGGCAACCTCTTCATCCGTTTGCGCTTTGCGAATAAAGAACACTGCAATCGCTGCGATGACTACTGGAATTCCCACGGCCATAAAGTTAATTTGATGTGGCAATTCTTGTGATAATAAATAGCCGATCAGAATCGGGCCAACAATCGCACCTGTACGACCGACTGCAGATGCCCATCCAATACCTGTCGAACGTACAGACAACGGATAGTACTGTGCAACATAGCTATACAGCAAGATTTGCGAACCAATTGCCGATGCACCTGCGACAGCAACCAAAAGATAGATCACAGGCTGTGGTGAATTAAAGCCGAGTAAAGATAGTGCCACAGCACCTGCAAGACATAATGTAATGATCACCGGTTTTAAGTGGAATTTGTCCGCTAAAATACCGCCGCCAATCGTACCAATTACGGCACCAATATTCATCGCCAATAGGAAGGTCAAACTGCTACCTAATGAATAACCTGCGGCCATCATTAGTTTTGGTAACCAACTGCCTAATGCATAAAGCGTTAATAGACACATAAAGAAACACAGCCAAAACAACATCGTACTTATGCCACGACCTTGCTTATACAACGCTTTAACAGACGTTCCACCCGGAACCGCAACTTCAGTCAGTTCCAGTTGAGTATTTGCAGTCACGGTTTGCTCTGGTGCAATGGTTTGAATCATCCTACGAGCTTCATCGTGACGATTCACCTTCACCAAAAATGTGAGCGATTCAGGTAAAAATTTCCAAGCAAACGGCAACAGTAACAGTGGAATACCCGCAATGAAGAACATGATTTGCCAGCCATAATCCGCAGTAAACCATGAACCAAATAGAGCGGCCATGATGCCACCCATTGCATAACCACTGAACATAGTGGTCACTAAAGTACTACGTAGATGCTTAGGTGCATATTCAGACGTCAATGCTACAAGGTTCGGTAATACTCCACCAATGCCAAGTCCAGCAATAAAACGTAAAGCACCAAATTCCGTAGGATTTGATGCAAAACCGCCTAGAAATGTGAATGTACTGAATAAAAATACACAGATCATGATGACTTTTTTACGGCCAATCTTATCAGCCAAAGTACCAAACATCATGGCACCAAACATCATCCCTGCAAGTGCTGTACTCGCAAGCATGCCTGCCTGAACAGCTGTTAATCCCCAATCTTTCATCAATAAAGGCAGCGCAACACCATTGATCGCTAAGTCATAACCATCAAATAAAATAAGAATTAGACACCACATCATGATGCTGAAATGCGATTTTGTGAACTTAGCGTTATCGACAACGCTATTCACATTCATTGTGCTTGTAGACATTGAACCTCACCTCCAATTGTGAGTTTTATTTTTCGCTACAATGCCGTTTTTCAATGTAAATTGTCCAAAATTACAAAGGTATAGACCCATACCTTTCAGATATATCTATGTCATTTGGGAATAAAATGTCATAAAAACTTAGATATTTTTGAAATATTTATACATAAAAAAATCGATGGACTGCGGGTCTAGTTTTAATAATGATTAATTATCAATGTGTTATTAGAAGCTAAATCACAATCAGACGATAGATTATTTGATATGAAAATTGTCAGAATAAAACTCAAATTTTATAGAAAAAAATCGCAGTTCTACGATCTAAGTCGTAGATTTCTAAATCATAAGTCATCAGCCATCACTTAAGTCGATAATTAGGCATTTAAACTGTTGTTTTAGCTGACTTACATTCAGGTTTTCCGACATTTTTAGGCTGAGAATTCCCTCAATTGATGATTTTTAAATGCGTTTATTGTCTAATAATCATCCATGTTTAAATAATTCAAGTCTCAATCTATCAATAATTTTCTCATTTTCCTGTTTTATCCTTCTACTTTTCTGCTTATTTTTCCCTTTTCTCCCCACATAAAAAAACACCCCCTGAGATATCAGGGGGTGTTTCGAATAATGAGCTGGCGATGACTTACTCTCACATGGGTAACCCCACACTACCATCAGCGCTAAGAGGTTTCACTTCTGAGTTCGG